>NZ_JBUZWE020000008.1:0-250474 GCF_055730135.2 Mesocryomonas lacus
GGCTGCGTCCATCACCGGCTCGGGCGTCGCGAAGTCGGGGTCGCCGATGGTGAGGAGGATGACGTCCTCGCCACGCCGCTGCGCCGCTGTCGCGGCCTCGTGGATCTTCCAGGCGGCGACGCCGGGGCCATCGATCCGCTCGACGAGGGGGGAGAAACGCATGGACATGTCCTGTGAGTCTGGAAGGCTCGATCGGCCTTCTTGGAGCCGAGCGGCAAAGCAAAGGCAAGTCGGGCCTTTGTTTCACGGTCGCCCCCGGATGATCGAAGGGGGTTCACAGCTGTGAAACAGTCTGTGCTGCCTTCAGACCCGAAGCGTCAGAGGGCGATGCTGCCATGCCGCCCAGCCCAACTCAGTCTCGGCTAGCGAGGCAAAGCTCTAAAGAGGCGGACATCTCGGACGTCGTTCCGGTTGGGGTCGCGCCCCCGGTCCCCTCCGCCCCTTGCATCGGGCTCATCGCGATGCCTTAATCTTCACAGGCATGAAAATACAGCCGTCGCAGCTTCAGGGGCACCGTCCATGGCGAGGGAATACAACGCGATCATCATCGGTGCCGGGCACAACGGCCTCGTCTGCGCCAACTACCTCGCCAAGGCCGGCCTGAAGGTGCTGGTCCTCGAGCGACGCAAGTTCATCGGCGGCGCCGCGGTGACCGAGGAGATCTGCCCGGGCTTCAAGGCCTCGACCTATTCCTATCTGATGAGCCTCCTCCACCCGCGCATCATCCGCGACTTCGACCTGAAGCGCCACGGGCTGGAGGTGCTGCCGTGCTCGGACATGATCTCGCCGGTCGGCGGGGACGACTACATCCTGTTCTCCGACGACATCCAGAAGACGCAAGCCTCGTTCGGCTAGTTCTCCAGGAAGGACGCCGAGGCCTATCCGGCGTTCGACACCTACCTGATGGAGTCCGCGGCGATCGTGCGCAAACTCTTGTGGGAGACGCCGGTGGACCCGTCGAAGGGCGACTGGAAGTCGTTCAAGGACAGCGCCCAGATGCTGTGGAAATACCGCAGGATCGGCGACAAGATGCACCGCATCGCCGACCTCATGACGATGAGCGCCTACGACTTCCTGTCGGAGTGGTTCGAGGACGACCGCATCATGGCGGTGCTCGCCTACTACGCCTCGATCGGCACTTTTGCGGGGCCGAAGACGCCGGGCTCGGCCTACGTCATCATGCACCACGTGATGGGCGAGCACGAGGGAGCCGGCGGCTGGGGCTTCATCAAGGGCGGCATGGGCATGATCACCCAGTCGCTGGCCTCGGCCGGGCGGGCGCTCGGCGTCGAGATCGTCGTCGATGCCGACATCCGGGAAATCCGCGTCGCCGGCAACCAGGTGACCTCGGTCGTCACCGCCAAGGGCGACGCCTATTCAGCGAAGACCATCGCGTCGAATGCCAATGCCAAGGTCGTCTACCAGCAGATGCTGGACCCGGCGCTGGTGCCGGGCGGCGTGAAGCGCGAGATCGACAACTACCGGACCTTCTCGACCGCATTCAAGATGAACATCGCCTGCGAGCGGCCGCCGCAATACACGATCCTCGACAAGGTGAAGGCGGACGGCGCGCTCGGGAAGTTCTCTTATCCCACCTACATGCACATCGCGCCGGACATCGACTATCTCGAGCGGGCCTATGACGATGCGAAGTATGGCGGCTACTCCCGGCGGCCGTTCATCACGCCGGTGGTGCCGACCATCGTCGACGATACGCTGGCGCCGCCCGGCCAGCACGTCGTCAACCTCTTCGGCGGCCACGCGCCCTACGAACTGAAGGGCAAGGACTGGGCCGACGAGAAGGAGAACTTCAAGAAGGTCGTGCTGGACACGATGGAGGAATGGGCGCCGGGCTTCAGCGCCGACATCATCCAGGCTAACCTCATCATCGCGCCCGATATCGAGGGTGTCGTGAACATGCCGCAAGGCCACATCTTCCATGGCGAGCTGTCGGCCGACCAGCTGTTCTTCCAGCGTCCGGTCTCGGGCTATGCCGACTACCGCACCCCTGTCGAGGGCCTCTACATCTGCGGCGCGTCGATGCACCCGGGCGGCGGCGTGTCCGGCATTCCCGGGGCCAACGCGGCGCGCGAGATCCTCAAAGACCTGAAGCGCCGTCCGAAGAGGCGGGCCGCCTAAGGAGACGCGCGTCAGTCGATGTTGACGGAGCCCCGCATGGCCATCCTGATTGCGTCGATGTCGATGATCGGCGGCGCAACGAAAGGCTCGAGTACGATCTTCACCCTGGCCGGGCTGCCGCTGACGACGGCCGTTTCGGGATAGACCGAGCCGCGCATCTGATCGAGCGGGCCGGCCTGCGGGCTTTCGTTCGAGGCGACGAGGGTTGGCTTTGCCGAACTCGGATCCGCGCGACCGGGACCTGCGGGGCTTGGGCTGACGTAGCCGAACGCCTGCTCGGGCAGCGCTGCGGGCAGCTGCGTGCTGAGCCGTTCCGTGCGAGGGACGCGGCGGCTTTTCGGCCGGGCGGGCTCCGTGCGATGGGCGCTCGCCTGCGGCGAGGGGCGGGGGCTGACGGAACGACGGCAGTCGCCATTAAGGCATGAGCCGTGACCGGCCGTCGACGGGCGAATGATAGCCCGAGGACCGGCACATCCGGTGACCGTCATGGCCGAGGCCAGCAGTAGAATTCGAATACGCACCAGCACAGCCTCCGCGGGATGGCCGCAGTCTAGGCGCGGTCCCGTAAATTTAGGCTGAAGGGCTTATCGTTGCGCCCTCATCGTCTGCGCGCGGCGGATAGGCATGCTCTCGCCCTTTCGGGTCGGTGACCTCGCGGCCATCGGCGGAGAGATAGCTCGGCCCGACCGGCACCTTGCCGTGACCGCCGGGAATGTCGAGGACGTAGGTCGGCTGGCAGAGTCCGGAAATGTCGCCGCGCAGCGACCGCATCAGGCCCTGCCCGGTCTCGATCGAGGTCCTCATATGCGCGGTGCCGGGGGCGAGATCGCCGTGGTGGAGATAATAGGGCTTGATCCGGTTCTCGACGAAGGCGCGCATCAAGGCACCGAGCGTCCCCGCGTCGTCGTTGATGCCGGCGAGGAGCACGGTCTGGCTGACCAGCGGAATGCCGGCATCGACCAGCCGCGCCACCGCGGCGATCGCAGCCGGCGTGAACTCGCGCGGGTGGTTGGCGTGGAGCGCGACGAAGACGGCACGGCCGAAGCCTTTCAGCGCGCCGACGAGGGTGGCGTCGACCCGTATTGGGTCGACCACCGGCACGCGGGTGTGCAGGCGCAGGACGCGGACATGCTCGATCTTGCCCAGCGCCTCGGCGATGAAGGCGAGGCGGCGCGGCGACAGGACGAAGGGGTCGCCGCCGGTGATCACCACCTCCCAGACCTCCGGATGCGCGGTGATGTAGGCGAGCGCACCGTCGAGCTCTGCATCCGAGAGCGTGCCGAGGCCATCGGGCCCCACCACCTCGCGGCGGAAGCAGAAGCGGCAATAGACCGGGCAGACGTGCAGCGGCTTCAGCAGCACCCGGTCGGGATAGCGGTGGACGATGCCGGGCACGGGCGCGTGCGCATCGTCGCCGATCGGGTCAACCAGATCGCCGGGCGCTTCGTCGAGCTCTTCCACCCGCGGCAGGAACTGGCGGCCGATGCCGTCGTCGGCGTCTTCGATCAGCGCGGCCATGTCGGGGGTGATCGCGATCGCGTAGCGCTCGGCCACCCGTTCGATCGCGGCGAGCCGCTCGGCCGGCACCAGTCCGGCGCCGACGAGGGCGGCGGCACTGCGCAGCGGGCGGTTCACGCGGTTCCCCGCGCGACCGGCGTCCAGATCACGTCGTCGATCCTTCCGGCGCCGACGGCCAGCATCACCAGCCGGTCAAAGCCGAGGGCGATGCCGCTGGCCGCCGGCATGATCGCCAGCGCCGAGAGAAAGTCCTCGTCGAGCGGATAGCGGTTGCCGTAGACGCGCTGCATCTCGTCCATCTCGGCGGTGAAGCGTCGGCGCTGCACGGCCGGGTCGGTCAGTTCGCCGAAGGCGTTGGCGAGCTCGACGCCGCAGCAGTAGATCTCGAAGCGCTCGGCGACCCGCGGGTCGTCAGCGCTGGGCCGTGCCAGAGCCGCCTCGGCGACCGGGTATTCACAGAGAATCGTCGGGCGGCCGTTGCCGAGTTCCGGCTCGACGCGCTCGAGCAGCGCCTTCGAGAACAGCGCCGACCAGCCGTCATCGTCGGCGATGCGGATGCCGGCGCGGACCATGCCGGCGGCCAGAAGGTCGCGGTCGGTCTCGCCGGAGGCGTCGACGGTGGCGAGGAGGTCGATGCCGATGTAGCGCTCGAACGCCTCCGCCAGCGTAAACCGTTCCGGCTCGGCAAAGGGATCGGCGGTGCGGCCGCGGAACGCGAAATGCTTGGCACCCGCCTGCTCGGCGGCGAGCGCGATGAGATCCGCGCTATCCTGCATCAGGCGCTCATAGGTCTCGCCGACGCGGTACCATTCCAGCATGGTGAATTCCGGCGAATGCAGCGCGCCCCGCTCGCGGTTGCGCCAGACCTTGCCGAGGCTGAAGATCCGCTCCTCGCCGGCGGCGAGCAGCTTCTTGCAGGCAAATTCCGGCGAGGTGTGGAGATAGTAGGTCTCGCGGCTGCCGTCGAAATCCAGCATGTCGGTGGCAAAGGCGGCAAGATGCGCCTCGTTGCCGGGCGAGACCTGGAGTGCTGAGGTCTCGACCTCGAGGAAATCGCGGGCCGCGAACCAGTGGCGCATGGCGGCGGCGATGGCGTTGCGCTGGAGGAGGCGGGGCCGGCGGTCGGCGTGGACATCGGGCGTCCACCAGGGCGAGGCGTTGATCATCGGGCCTATCGTCGAGTGGCGACTGGCGGTCGCGCGCAAGATGCGGTAGGTGCGGCGCATCGAAGGCCGTGCCGCCGGGCACCCCGCAAACTGAAGTTTTAAGGACCAATCATGGTGAAGGTGATCGCCAGTTCCCTGCGCAAGGGCAATGTCGTCGACCAGGATGGCAAGCTCTATGTGATCCTCATTGCCGAGAACATCCATCCTGGCAAGGGCAATTCCGTAACGCAGCTGGACATGCGCCGCATCTCCGACGGCGTGAAGGTGTCCGAGCGCTTCCGCACCACCGAGACCGTCGAGCGGGCCATGGTCGAGGAGCACGATCACACCTTCCTCTACAATGACGGCGACGGCTATCACTTCATGAACCCGGAGAATTTCGACCAGGTCACGGTGCCCGAGAGCGTCATCGGTGACATGGCGCCGTACCTCCAGGAGAACATGACCGTCGCGCTCTCGCAGTACAACGGCTCGCCGATCTCGCTCGTGCTGCCGCAGCGTGCGACCTTTGAGGTGGTCGAGACCGAACCGGTGACCAAGGGCCAGACGGCCTCGGCCTCCTACAAGCCGGCCCTTCTGTCGAACGGCCTGCGCACTGCCGTCCCACCGCATATCGCCACCGGCACCCGCATCGTCGTCCTCACCGAAGACGGCTCCTACGTCGAGCGCGCCAAGGACTGATCGCTCCGTCCTGCCGAGCGTTCAGACGCCCGTCCCGCTGGTTGCGGGGCGGGCGTCTTCGTTTCTGCCCGCGACTGCCGGCAAAAAATCGCTCGTCGCCTTCCGATACCCCCTTCGTCCAATGGACAAACGTCGCAGAGGCAGCCAGACTTCCCGCAGAACCCGGAAAACCGGGTCGGGATCGGTGTCGACGGACGCGGGCAAAGCCAGCCAGCCGCGGTGCGAACAGGGGAGGAATGAGGGTGCGTTTCACGGCGAAGCTTTATCTCAGCGCGATGCTCGGCGCGGCGGCGATGGCGGGGGTTCTGCCCGCGCATGCCGAGGATCCCATCAAGCTCGGCGTCTCCGGGCCCTTTACCGGCGGCTCGTCGGCGATGGGTGTCTCGATGCGCGATGGCGTCAGGCTGGCGGTGACCGAGATCAACGCCAATGGCGGCGTGCTCGGACGTCAGATCCAGCTGGTCGAGCGTGACGACGAGGCCAAGAACGAGGTCGGCGCGCAGGTCGCGCAGGAGCTGATCAACAAGGAAGAGGTGGTCGCCACCCTCGGCTTCATCAACACCGGCGTCGCCTTGGCCGCCCAGCGCTTCTACCAGGAAGCCGAGATCCCGGTGTTCAACAACGTCGCCACTGGCACGATCATCACCAACCAGTTCATCCAGCCGGACTACGACAACAACTACGTCTTCCGGAACTCCGCCTACGACGTGCTGCAGGCCGGCCTGATGGTCGACGAGGCCGTGGCCCGGAAATACAGCAAGATCGCGGTCCTCGCCGATTCCACTAATTACGGCCAGCTCGGCCGCGCCGACATCGAGACCTATCTCGGCGAGAAGGGGCTGACCCCGGTCGCGGTCGAGAAGTTCAACATTAAGGACGTCGACATGACGGCCCAGCTGTTGAAGGCCCAGCAGGCCGGCGCCGACGTGATCCTCGCCTACGGCATCGGGCCGGAGCTCGCGCAGATCGCCAACGGCATGGCCAAGCTCGGCTGGAAAGTGCCGATGATCACCTCCTGGCCTGCCTCGATGCAGAGCTTCATCGATATTGCCGGGGCCAACGGCAACGGCGTGATCATGCCGCAGACCTTCATCGAGGACGGCACGCTGCCCAAGCGCAAGGCTTTCCTCGAGAACTACTACAAGACCTACAGCGTCTCGAAGATCCCGACGCCGGTCGCAGGCGCCCAGGGCTACGACTCGGTCTACCTCATCGCCGCGGCGATCACTCAGGCCGGCTCGACCGAAGGCCCTGAGATTCGGGCCGCGCTCGAGGATCTGCAGACCAAGGTCGAGGGCGTCGTCACCACCTACGACAAGCCGTTCACAGCGACTGACCACAACGCCATCACCCGAAACATGGTGGTGTTCGGCCGCGTCCAGGACGGCAAGATCGTCTACGACAAGGAAGAGGACGCCAAGAACGCCGGCGTCGTGCGCGTCAAGGAAGAGGCCGCCAACTGATCGGCGGTCGTCGAGAGCGGCGGGTCGTGCCCGTCTTCCTCCTGGGGGATGTAGTCGCCCCAGGGGAGGATGAGGGCGGGCCCGCCTCCACGTCCGGTCCGGGACGCGCCGCGGCGCGCTGTCCATCTCCATTGCGCACCTCGCCTGCGGCCGCCGCCGCCGGAACTTCAGCAGGGCAGTTTTCATGACCATCTTCCTGCAGCTTGTCGCCTCCGGCATTGCGATCGGCATGATCTATGCCGCGATCGCCTTTGGCTACCAGCTCACTTTCGCGACCTCGAAGACGCTGAACTTTGGCCAGGGTGAGGCGCTGGCGCTCGGCGCCCTGTTCGGCCTGACGCTGGCGCCCTTCACCGGCTACTGGCTGATGATCCCGGTGGTCCTCGTCTTCGGCTTTGCGCTCGGCGCCGTCGTCGAGCGGCTGGCGGTGCGGCCGGCGGTGAAGATCAAGTCGGAATACGGGTGGATCATGGCCACGATCGCGCTCGGCATCATCTTCCGCAATCTCGCCGAGAACATCTGGGGCCGCGACGACCTGAAGTTTCCCTCGCCGCTGCCCGAGGAGGCGATCCAGCTCGGCGGCGTGCGCATGCTGCCGATGGAACTCCTGATCATCGCTGGCGCGCTCCTGATGATGCTGGCAGTCGAGATCTTCAACCGCAAGTCGATCTGGGGCAAGGCGGTCATCGCCACCTCCGACGATATCGACGCGGCCGGCCTGATGGGCATCAACACCCAGCGGGTCATCACGCTCTCCTACTCCATCAGCGCGATGACCGCGGCCTTTGCCGGCGTGCTCGTCGCCCCGGTGACGCTGACGGGCGCCACGATGGGCGCGGTGCTCGCGCTGAAGGCCTTCGCCGTGGCGATCATCGGCGGGCTCGAATCCGGGCTCGGGGTGATCGTCGGCGGGCTGATCCTCGGCATCGCGGAAACGCTGACCGGCTTCTACATCTCCACCGGCTACAAGGACGTGCCGGGTCTCATCCTTCTCCTCGTCGTGCTGTCGATCCGTCCGGTCGGCCTGTTCGGCAAGGCCGTGATCAAGAAGGTCTGACGATGAGCGCCTCTTCCTCCTCCGCCACGCTCGCCGCCGCGCCCGACCGGCGCCGTCAGGCGCGCTCGCTCGGCGCCCTCGGCGCGGTCCTCCTGGTGGTCTTCCTGGCGGGGTTCCCGCTGGCGGTGCCCAGCACCTACTACCTGCACCTCGTTACCGTGATCGCCATCTACGCCATCCTGGTGCTCGGGCTCGACATCGTCGTCGGCTATACCGGCCAGGTCAGCCTCGGCCATGCCGGCCTGTTCGGCATCGGGGCCTATTCCGCCGCGGTCTTGTTCATGCACTTCAAGCTCGGCATCTGGTTCGGGCTCCTCGCCGGCATCGGCGTGACCGCTGTGTTCGGCCTGCTGCTGGCGGTGCCGGCGCTGCGCGTCACCGGGCCGTATCTCGCCATGGTAACGCTCGCCTTCGGTACCATCATCCAGATCTTCATCAACGAGCTGACGCCGCTGACCAACGGTCCGCTCGGCATCACCTTGCCACCGCCGCGCGTCCTCGACTTCGCGATGTTCGGCATCCCCGCCCCTTGGGGTGCCTCAGGCCGCAAGCTCGAATTCTACTATCTCGTCTGCATCGCGCTGCTTGTCACCATCCTCGTGGTCAACCGGGTCGTCCGCTCGCCCTATGGCCGCGCCTTCGAAGCACTGCGCGACAGCCCGATCGCCTGCGACTGCATGGGCGTCAGCGTCTACCGCTACAAAGTCTACGCCTTTGTCCTTTCGGCCGCCCTGGCCGGCCTTGCCGGGGCGCTGTTCGCCTGGTCCGAACGCTATGTCGCGCCGAACTCCTACGGCTTCGAGCTGACCGTCCTGTTCCTGCTGGCGGTGACGATGGGCGGGCGAAAGTCGCGCGCGGGGCCGCTGATCGGCTCGGCGATCATCGTGATGATGCCGAACATCCTCGCCGACATTGCGCTGGTGCGGATCATGGCCGGGGTGATCGCCGCGATCGCGCTCGTCGTCGGCCTCCAGGCCTTCCTGCGCCGCCGCGACAACCGCTTCGCGATCCTCGTGCCGGTGGTGCTCTGCATCCTGTTCTTCCCGGCGACGCTCATCCTCCAGTCGGTGACCGACTTCCGGCTGACGGTCTTCGGCCTGATGATCCTTTTCGTCGTCTACTACCTGCCCGACGGGATCGTCGGCTTCCTGCGCGACAAGATCCCGGCGCTGCGGCCGGCCCATACCGCGGAGGGCCGCGAGATCGCCGCCGACGGTTCGGCACTGATCGTGCAGCGCGGCGGCAGCGGGGCTGATCCGCTGCTGAAAGTCGAGGCCGCGCTGATGCAGTTCGGCGGCCTGAAGGCGCTGGACGGGGTCGACCTCGTGGTGCGGCCGGGCACGATCCACGGCCTCATCGGCCCGAACGGCTCGGGCAAGTCGACGATGATGAACGTCCTCACCGGCATCTACGTGCCGACCGGTGGCAGCGTGACGCTCTCGGCCGGCGCGGGGGCGGAGAAGCGGCTCGACGGACTGAAGCCTTCGGAGATCGCGCTCGCCGGCGTCGCGCGGACGTTCCAGAACGTCCAGCTGTTCCGCGAGATGACGGCGCTGGAGAACGTCCTCGTCGGCCTCCACCACGCCTTCCGCGGCAATCTCTTCGATGCCATCCTCGGCACCGCGCGCCGCAAGCGCGAGGAGCGAGAGGCCAGGCAGCGGGCCAGCGCGATCCTCGACTTCGTCGGGCTCGGCGAACTCGCGCATGTCGAAGCGCGCAACCTGCCTTACGGCAAGCAGCGCCTGTTGGAGATCGGCCGGGCGCTGGCGCTGGATCCGGTCCTGCTGCTGCTCGACGAGCCGGCCGCGGGCCTCACCGCCCCCGACATCGCCGAGCTCGGCGCGATCATCCGCAAGATAAAGGACGCCGGCATCACCGTCATCCTGATCGAGCATCACATGGACGTGGTGATGAGCCTCTGCGACCGCGTCACCGTGCTCGATTTCGGCCACAAGATTGCCGAGGGCGGCGCGCGCGACATCCAGAAGGACCCCAAGGTGATCGAGGCCTATATCGGCACCACCGAGACGGAGCCGGCGCATGCTTGAGGTCTCCAACCTTTCCGCCGGCTACGGCCAGATCGAGGTCCTGCACGGGCTAACGCTGAAGGTGCCGAAGGGCAAGGTCGTCACGCTGATCGGCTCCAATGGCGCTGGCAAGACCACGACGATGCGCGCGCTCTCCGGCATGATCCGGCCGACCGGCGGCTCGATCAAGCTGAACGGGCAGGAAATCTCTGGGCTCGACAGCCATGCCGTCGCCCGTTCCGGCCTTGCCCATTCGCCCGAGGGGCGGCGCGTGTTCCCGACCCTCAGCGTCGAGGACAACCTGACCCTCGGGGCGTTTCCGCGCCTCACCGGCGCCCGCGCCAGGGGGGATGTCTCGGCCGACCGCGAGCGCGCCTTCGTACTGTTCCCCCGCCTGAAGGAGCGGCGCACGCAGCTTGCCGGCACGCTGTCGGGCGGCGAGCAGCAGATGCTGGCGATGGGCCGCGCGCTGATGCTGAAACCCGACATCCTGCTGCTTGACGAGCCGTCGATGGGCCTTGCGCCGAAGCTCGTTGAGGAGGTCTTCCGTATCATCCGCGTCCTCAAAGAGGAGCACGTGACCATGCTGCTGGTCGAGCAGTTCGCGATGGCGGCGCTCGGCGTCGCCGACCACGCCTATGTCATGGAGAACGGCCGCATTCGCGTCGAAGGCCCAGCTGCGCAGCTGCGCAACGACCCGGCTATCCGTGCCGCCTATCTTGGCGGCGATCACTGATCGTACTCGGCTAGCGGGCCGGTTCCGCCGGTCCGCTAGTTGCATGGCCCTGCGGCGGGATCCCGTTCAAGAACCTGCTTTCCTTATTTCGCTTGCGGTCGGTGGTGCGGGGCGGCTACGCGAGCAGCCTCTTCCTCCACGCCCCGGGGTCCGTATTTCGATCGAACGCTTCCGGCAAGACGCCGACCTTCTGCGCCGGCACTTCGACCTGCGGCGGGCACCCGGCGTGCGCTTCGACAGGCAGGTCGAGCATGTCTACAGCGGCGAGCCCGTCGCATTGATTTCGTTAGGCTTTTCGGTGCTTGCCTTTTTCTTACACAACCGAGTACCCTTGCTCGGTGTCCGGCGAAGGCCGGACCAGTGGGGGTGTATACTGGGCTCCGCCCGGTGGGACGCTCCTAGGTGCTAGCCAAGGCGTCGTCCGCTGCGCGACGACGAAGGGTCGGACCTTCGGTCCTCTTCCGGCGCCTCCTGTAGGCGTCGCTGATCGGCCTCTAGGCGCAGGGTTTCCCGTTTCGACAGATCGAGCGTGTACTGGTGGACGACGGCCCTGGAGCGTTCGCAGAAGGTGTTCACCGCAGTGCGTATCCTGACCCACGGAAACTTGCCCGTGACATCGTCACGATGCTTGTCCTTCCGGTTCTCGAAGGCTGCCAGCCGCATGGGGTCGACGAGACTCACGATCTTGCGGTCGCCGTGCTCCCTTTTCAAGTCCTTGAACCAGGCGTTGACGGCCTCCTTCGGGTACCGCTTTTTGATCTTCAGAATGGCCTGGAGCGATTCCGGGGAGCTCTCCAGGACCAACGCGGGAGTGTGGCCCTTGGCCTCGATCGCGGCGAGACTCTCCGCGTCGAGGTCGTCGATCAGCACGTGGTGCGCGTCGGCGTCGATCGGGGTGATAAAGATGTTTCCGCCGGAGAGGTTGGCGGCCGTCAGGTCCCCGACCTTGTCGACGACCTCAGCTGCCGTCCAGAACCGCTCGGGAGTGCCCTTCAGGCCTTTCCCGAGGTTCAGGGCGATCTTCTCCCCGTCGGCGCTCTGACGCATAATCGTCAGGCGGTACGCGGGCGCTGCGAGGGCCTCGAGCTGGCGCCCGATCTCCTGGCGCTTCACCTTTTCGCCCTTCGTCCAGATCCTCTTTTGGTCGACATCGCGTGACAGGTCACGAACGGCCTGCTGCCGAAGGGCGGTTGCCGCCGCCTCGACCCCGAAGTTCTGGGCGAGCCAGGTGGTCGCCTGGGCGAAAGTCAGGTCGCCGGCGACCTTGACAATGTCGATCGCGTTCGCGCTCTTCGGGATCTTCCCGGTGTAGCCGAGGCGGGCGGCTACGGCGTTCACCGGCAGGAGCCGCAACCGTGTCACCTCGTCCTTCGACAGGCTGATGGTCTCTATCTGCTGCCGGATGACCCACTGGGCCGCCTGGAGGCCTTCGGTGGCCTCGTGGAGCCGTCCGCGCAGTTCCGCACTGTCCCGACGCTCCGCGTCCACCAGGCGCCCCTTGGAGGCTTGTACGGCCAGGTCGCGCAGCTCGTCCTTAAGCCGGGCCTCCTCAGTTGCCTTCCAATTCTTGATCCGGGCGCCGTGGGCGTCCTTCGATTCGAGCAGGTTCCGGGGCGGCGGATCCCCGATCTCGATCTTCTCGACGGGGTCGGCTGCCGCGAACTCCTCGAGCATCGCGTAGTATGTTTTCAGCGTGACGTGACGCGTTTTCGACCCGACCTGGCGAGGCTCGATGCCATGCGGCTCGAGGCGCTTCTGCCAGCTCTCCTGGAGGGCGTGAAGCGCCTCGGGATTGAACATGTCCTTCCCGGACAGCCGGTAGCCCGTCCCATCGGTTTTCCGAAGGATTGGGACCACCACGGCCTGCACGTGAGGCGTGGCCTCGTCGAGGTGCAGCACGGCGCTGACGAGCCGGCTGCCGAAGGTCTTCTTGAGGAACGCGGCCGCTTCCGCCTCAAGCACCTGAACACGGTCCTCCCGGTACGTGCCGTAGCCGGCCTCGGGCGTCCGGAAGAAGTCCGGGGACATGGACAGCAGCACCGTGTTCGCGATCGTCGCATCGGCCCTTGGCTTAACCAAGAACTTCGAGTGCACGGCGGCGATCGACTCGCCCAGATCGTAGGCGGCCGCACCGAAAATCCAGCGGTTCGACGGGGTTCGTTTCGGGTCCGCATTGGACGTCGGCCGGGATCTCGACAGGTGCCCCTGCACCGCCGACGGCGACGTCGATCCGGAAGACTTCATCTTGGAAACTCGAAGGATCGGAAGTGCCATTTTTGTACCGTAGCGGAGCGGAGGATTCGGCGACGCCTAGCTCTCGGCTATGAGGGATCACACCCAATTTTGAGAATCAAGTATAGTGAGTTATACCTACGTTTTGTAAGGCATAAATTTCGCTCCGCTCGGACTGGCTCTGTGACGCGTCACCAGCAACCGAGAAGAGGTCAGCCTGTGACTCGTCGCTTCTTGCGATGTGGCTTTAGCTTGCAGCACCAGGCCCGCGTCTGGTCGATAGGATCCGCCGGGACGCGAACCGTGATCTCGACATAGCCGCGTGACTTGTCATGCTCCCGCTGCCTTGCTTTCCGCTCGGCAGCGGTCAGAGGAACCTTCTCGGTCTCGTCCTGTGACTTGTCACTCATCCCTCTCGTGTATCATGATCATGAGACGTCGTTTGACGTTGCCGTTGGCCTGGTCGGCCTTCCGGACCAAGGTCCTCGACACGAAGGCTGCCTGGTACTTTCTGTCGTGCCACGACTTCCAGATCTCGGTGGGTCGAGGGCGTACGCGTACACCCCCAGTCCCGACCCGGATCCGAAGGATCGCGTTCATTTCCTCGAGGTCCTTGGTGTGCCGGCGAACTGAAATCTAAGAGATCCCCAGCTCCTGGGGATCTCCGAGATCCCCAGTTCCCGGGCGATCAGGTCCTGGGAAACCACGACGGTGCCCCAGGTGGCGTCGATGTGCTTTGCCAGAAACTTGTTGACCCGGGCGGCCGTAGACCGTTCCCGCATCAGCATCTGGAGGCGCTTCCAGCCAGTTGAGGTATTCATCTGGCAGGGACCGCGAGAAGATTGTGCGTTCAATTTCGGGCTACATAATTAAATTGCAACTTGACGCTTTCAAGTTTCGCAAGTGCGAGTTACCGGCGACACGCAGACGAGTTGGCAGCGTGCTGCGCACGAGTTTCCGGCGAGTTGCACGCAACTCAGTTTCGAATGCAACTATCAGATGCGCTTATCGGGCGGTTTGGGGGCGGCGTAACAGTCTGACGCGATACGGCGTAGACCGATGAACTGAGTACGGCGTATGTCGGAGTTACGTGGGTGTTTCTGGGGATTGGGACGGCAATTCGGTGCACGTCGGAGGTTGTATTTTCGGCTGGCAACTGTCAGGCAGCGATGTTGGAGATCGCCGATCCAGTTGGCTGTTTCCAGTTCCAGGGCAACAGTTCACCGAGGCGCGTCTGCGGCATGTCGGCGATGCGGGCGAGGACATCGGCGAGCCAGGCTTGCGGGTCAATGTCGTTGAGCTTTGCTGTCACGATCACGTCAGCCGAAGGCACATCGGTCGGCACCGCGGTCCGAACCGGCACAGAGCCAGAATTTGCGCCCGAGAGCGAGGCTGCGAACGGCGCGTTCGGCAGCATTGTTCGTCAGGCAGATCCGGCCATCGACCGTGAAGGCTCTCGGCAATAATCCGGAGCTTCTCGTCGTCCGTCGAGCGGCGACGGCGACCGGTCTCGATAACTGAAAGCCGGGAAACATCGTGACTGTGAGTATGCCTATCCATACTGATAGTCTCTTGCCGCGCTTCCAGCCTCGCAAGGGCGGTCTACGCCGCAGCCTTACCTTTGAGTACACCTTCGTGAAATCCGTATTGCCTCTGCTGAAGCCCGACATACTGTTGCTCGATGAGCCGTCGATGGGCCTTGCGCCGAAGCTTGTCGAGGAGGTCATCCGCATCATCCGCGTCCTCAAGGAGGAGCAGGTGACCATGCTGCTGGTCGAGCAGTTCGCCATGGTAGCGCTCGGTGTCGCCGACCACGCCTATGTCATGGAGAACGGCCGCATCCCCGTCGAGGGCCCGGCCGCACAGCTGCGCAACGACCCGGCCATCCGTGCCGCCTATCTCGGCGGCGATCACTGATGCTCCTTGGCCAGCGGGCTGGCTCCGGCGGTCCGCTGGCCGAGTGAACCTGCGGCGGGATCGCCGTTCGAGGGGCCTGCGTTCCTGATTTCGCTTGCGGTCGGTGGTGCGGGGCGGCTACGCGAGCAGCCTCTTCCTCCACGCCCCGGGGTCCGCATGTCGATCGAACGCTTCCGGCAAGACGCCGACCTTCTGCGCCGGCACTTCGACCTGCAGCGGGCACCCGGCGGGCGCTTCGACATGCAGGTCGAGCACGTCTACAGCGGCGACCCCGTCGCCCGCAGCTGGCACTGGACGAGCGCCGGCGACGAGCGGGAGAGGCGGGCCTCGGCGCAGATCATAATCATGCTGAAGGTGGTGGCGGGGCGCGACTGGCATGTCCTCGACTTCGCTGCGCCCGGGCTGCAGCACCGCCGACCGCAGGCGGGCGCTTCGGCCCTCGGCAAGGCCTCCGGCGAATGGCACATCCTGACGTTCCAAGGCACAAGCGAGGGACACGCGCTCGACAGCGGCTACATGCTGTTCGAGGCGGCGGCCGATTTCGACGCCGTGCGCGACGAGCTGGAGCGTCCCGCCGCGGCGTGAGTGCCGCACGCCGAAAGCCGGATCGACGGGCTGGCGGACCGGGACGCAGACCCGGAGCTCGGGGCATTCCGCCGGCGGGCTAAAGTCCGCAGGCCGCGTCGGCAGCGATCACCGCCGTTTCAGCGCTTCCGTCAGCGCTGCGCCGAAAGCGCCCGTCGGCTCGGCCTTCGCCGCAGTCGGCTTGCCGCCGGCGGTCGCCGGGCGCGGCCGCTCCGGCCTCGCCGCTGCGGTCTCGCCCTTGCCGGCGGGAGCGGTCTTCATCGACAGGGAGATCCGCTTGCGCCGGGCGTCGACCTCGAGCACGCGCACCTGAACCACCTGGCCGGCCTTCACGACGTCGGCCGGATCCTTGACGAACTGGTCCGAGATTTCCGAGACGTGAACCAGCCCGTCCTGGTGGACGCCGATGTCGACGAAGGCGCCGAAAGCGGCGACGTTGGTGACCGTCCCTTCCAGCATCATGCCGGGCTTCAGGTCCGACATCTCGCTGACGCCCTCCATGAAGGTCGCGGTGGCAAAGCTTGGCCGCGGGTCACGGCCGGGCTTTTCGAGCTCAGCGAGGATGTCCTTCACCGTCGGCAGGCCGAAACCGTCGACGGCGAACTGCCGGGGATCGAGCCCGCGCAGCGTCGGTGCGTCGCCCATCAGCGTGGCGAGGTCCTTGCCGGCGGCGGCGACGATTTTCTTGGCGATGGGATAGGCCTCGGGGTGCACCGCCGAGGCGTCGAGCGGCTCGGTTCCGCCCCGGATGCGCAGGAAGCCGGCGCACTGCTCGAAGGCCTTCGGGCCGAGCCGCGGCACCGCCATCAGCTTTCGGCGGGTCGGGAAGGGGCCTTCCTTGTCGCGGTGGGCGACGATCGCCTCCGCCAGCACCGGACCGATGCCCGAGACATGGGCCAGCAGCGCCGAGGAGGCGGTGTTGACGTCGACGCCGACGGCGTTCACCGCATCCTCGACGACGGTCTCCAGCGCCCGGCTCAGCGCGCCTTGGTCGACGTCGTGCTGGTACTGGCCGACGCCGATCGCCTTCGGGTCGACCTTGACGATCTCGGCCAGCGGATCCTGCAGGCGTCGCGCGATCGAGGCGGCTCCTCGCAGCGACACGTCGATATCCGGCATTTCGCGCGAGGCGCGCTCGGAGGCAGAGTAGACAGAGGCGCCGGCCTCGCTGACGATCACCTTGACCGGCTTCTCGCCGGGCAGAGCGGCGATCACCTCGGCGGTGAGCTTCTCGGTCTCGCGGCTGGCGGTGCCGTTGCCGATCGCGACGAGCTGGATCTTGTGTCGGCGGATCAGCGCGCCGAGCGCCGCAGCCGCCCCCGCCGCATCGTTGCGCGGCTGGAACGGGTAGACCGTCGCGGTGTCGACGAGGCGCCCGGTGGCGTCGATGACGGCGACCTTCACGCCGGTGCGGATGCCGGGGTCGAGCCCCATCGTCGGCTTGGCGCCGGCGGGGGCGGCCAGCAGGATGTCCTTGAGGTTGCGCGAGAAGACGCGGATCGCCTCGGCGTCGGCGCGCTCCTTCATGGCGACCATCATCTCGGTGGCGAGATGGCCGTGGATCTTGTTCTTCCAGGCCCACTGGACAACGGAAGACAGCCAGAGATCGGCGGGCGCAGCGCCCGCCATGTCGATGTTGAACCGCCGGGCGATCATCGCCTCGGCGGGCTTCACCGGGGCAGGGTCCTCGGCGTCGACCGCGATGTCGAGCGAAAGCACGCCCTCCTTGGCGCCGCGCAGCATGGCGAGAACGCGGTGGCCGGGCGCAGTCGCCCACTTCTCCTCGTGCTCGAAATAGTCGGCGAACTTCGCCCCCTCCGTCCGCTTGCCGCGCAGCGCGTTGGACCGCAGCCTCCCGCGGTCGGTGAGGTGCCGGCGGAGCGAGGCCAGGAGTTCTGGCGTCTCGTCCATCTTCTCGGCGATGATGTCGCGCGCGCCGTCGAGGGCGGCCTTCGCGTCCTTCACCTCCGCGGTGAGAAACTCTCGGGCGATCTTCGAGGGGTCGACGCGGCGGTCGCCGAGAATGCGATCGGCGAGGGGGCCGAGGCCACGCTCCCGTGCGGCATCGGCCTTCGTGCGACGCTTCGGCTTGAACGGCAGGTAGAGATCCTCGAGCGCCACCCGCGTGGCCGCACCCTCGATGGCAGCTGCGAGAGCCTCCGTCAGCTTGCCTTGCTCGTCGATCGAGCGCCGCACCGTCTCGCGCCGGGCTTCCAGCTCGCGTAGATAGACCAGCCGCGTCTCCAGCGCGCGCAGCTGGATGTCGTCGAGCCCGCCGGTCGCCTCCTTGCGGTAGCGCGCGATGAACGGCACCGTCGCGCCGCCGTCGAGCAGCGCCACGGCGGCGGCGACCTGGCCGACCGCCGCGCCGATCTCTCCGGCAATGATCGTCTCGATGCTGGCGCGGGCCATCGGTCTCTCCTCTAATGTGGCGACAGGATTACGTCGTTGCGGTCGGGCCAGCAACCGGCGGGTCCGCCATCGGCATCTGGCTATGAAATCCAGCAGAGATTGACATCTGTCGACGGGCGATCGAATGATGTCAAAACAACCGGTGCTTCGGGAGAGCGCCGGCTGATGACAGCGCCGGCTCACCGGCGCGCCGTCCGGGAGGGCCGGTATGACGGAACCACTTTTGCAGGTGGAAGGGCTGAAGAAGTCCTTCGGCGGCGTTGCCGCCTTGCGCGACGGCCGGCTTGAACTCGCGCCAGGCTCGGTGCACGCCCTCTGCGGCGGCAATGGCGCCGGCAAATCCACTTTTCTGTCGATCGTCATGGGCATCCAGAAGCGCGACGGCGGCACGATCCGTCGGCGCGGGCAGGAGGTCGAGTTCGCGAGCCCCGCCGAGGCGCTGGCGTCCGGCATCGCCATCATCGAGCAGGAACTCAGCCCCGTCCCGCACATGAGCGTCGCCGAGAACATCTATCTCGGCCGCGAGCCCTCCGGGCGTTTCGGCGGGGTCGATTTCCGGGCGATGAACAAGGCGGCCCAGGGGCTGCTCGACGGTCTCGGCTTCGACATCCGCGCCGACGAGGTGATGGCGCGGCTCTCGGTTGCTCAGATGCAACTCGTCGAGATCGCCAAGGCGCTCAGCCACGACGCCGAGGTGATCTTCATGGACGAGCCGACCTCGGCGATCGGCGAGCGCGAGGCGCAGCACCTGTTTGCCGCGATCGAGCAGCTGAAGCGGCAAGGGCGGGCGATCGTCTATGTCTCGCACCGCCTCTCCGAGATCTTCCAGATCGCCGACAGCTACACCGTCTTCCGCGACGGCGCCTTCGTCGGCGCGGGCGCGCTGAAGGATGTCGCGCGGCCCGATCTCATCAAGATGATCGTCGGGCGGGAGCTCGGCGAGGAGTACATCAAGACCAATGCGCCGACGGATGTCGTCGGGCTGGAGGTCGCCAATCTCTCCAGCCGCGGCAAGATCGAGGACATCTCCTTCCAGGTCCACAAGGGCGAGATTTTCGGCATCTACGGCCTGATGGGCTCGGGCCGGACGGAAATCTTCGACTGCCTGTTCGGGCTCGACCGACGCTCGGAGGGCCGCATCCTGCTGGAAGGCCGCGAGGCCGCGATCCACAAGCCTGCCGACGCAATGCACGAGGGCCTGGCGCTGGTCACCGAGGACCGCAAGCAGACCGGCCTCAACCTCTCCGACAGCGTCCGCGGCAACATCGCTTTGGCGAGCCTGCCGGAGATGAGCCCGTCCGGCGTGATGCGCGGCCGGGCCGAGGCGGAGGCCAGCCGGTCGATGATCGAGCGCTTCGCCATCAAGGCGGCACGCGACACCATGCCGGTCTCCGGCCTTTCCGGCGGCAACCAGCAGAAGGTGGTGCTCGGCAAGTGGTTTCTGCGCAACCCGCGGATCCTGCTGCTGGACGAGCCGACCCGCGGCGTCGACGTCGGCGCCAAGCGGGAGATCTACCGGATCATCTGCGAATTCGCCGCGGCGGGCGGCACGGTGGTGATGATCTCCTCGGAGATCGAGGAGGTGCTCGGCCTCAGCGACCGCATCATGGTCATGCGCGGCGGGCGATCGGCGGGCATTCTCGACCGGTCCGAAGCCAGCGCCCAGTCATTGGTCCATCTTTCGACCTGACGTCTCGATCGATCGAGCGAGCGGCAGGAGACTCCGGAACGGAGCAGGAGAATTGCGTGTCTGATATCCAAACCAAATCCGCGGGATGGTTCGGCGCCGAGCGGCGCGGCCGGCTGATCCAGGAATACGGCATCTTCCTCGCCTTCATCCTTTTGGTGGTCATCCTCTCGTTCTCGAACGAGTATTTCCTCACCGCCGGCAACATCTCGAACGTCCTCCTGCAGACCTCGATCAACGGCATTCTCGCCATCGGCATGACCTTCGTCATCCTGACGCGCGGTATCGACCTCTCCGTCGGCTCGGTGGTGGCGCTGGCGGGCATGGTCAGCGCGAGCTTCGTCACGACCTCGGCGACGGCCGGCATCGGCGGCGGGCCCTATCCCGTCGTCCTCGCGCTCGCCATCGGCATCCTCGTCGGCGTCTGCACCGGTGCGCTCGTCGGCATCATCGTCTCGCGCTTCCAGGTGCCGGCCTTCGTCGCGACGCTCGGCATGCTGTCGGCGGCGCGGGGCATGACGCTGATCTACGGCGGCGGCAAGCCGGTGCCGAGCCTGATCCCGGAGTTTCGCTGGATCGGCACCGGCAACATCCTCGGCATTCCGCTGCCGGTAGTGATCCTCGCCGTCGTCTTCGCTTTGTCCTGGTGGATCCTGACGCGCACCCGTTTCGGCCGGTACATCTATGCCGTCGGCGGCAACCCGCATGCGGCGAAGACGTCGGGCATCGACGTCGTGCGCATCCGCTTCTTCGTCTACGTCATCTCCGGCGCCCTGTCGGGCCTTGCCGGCATGATCCTGTCGGCCCGCACCGGCTCGGCTTTGCCGCAGGCCGGCATCGCCTACGAGCTCGACGCGATCGCCGCGGTGGTGATCGGCGGCACCAGCCTTTCCGGCGGCGTCGGGCGGGTGACCGGCACGCTGATCGGCGCGCTGATCATCGGCGTGATGAACAACGGGCTCGATCTCCTCGGCATGCAATCCTACTACCAGCAGATCCTGAAGGGCGCCCTCATCGTCGGCGCGGTGATGCTGGACCAGAAGCGCAACCACGGCGCCTGAGCGCCCACAATGTTCACGCCGGCGGGAGAGCCGGCTGGAAACACCGGGGGACGTCATCCCGACGTCGCACCGGTTCTATCGGGAGGAAAGTCCATGAAGAAGTTCTTGCTCGCACTGGCCATGGCGTCGGCGCTCTACGCGCCGTCGGCGATCGCCCAGGAAAAGCTGAAGATCGGCGCGACGGTCTACGGCCTCAACGCCGAGTTCATGCAGATCTGGAGCGCCGCGCTGCAGAAGCATCCGGCCGTCGTCAGCGGCGAAGTCGAGGTCACCGTGTTCGACGGTCGTTATGATGCGCTGGTCCAGCAGGAGCAGTTCAACACGATGATCACGCAGAAATACAATGCGATCATCTTCGTCCCGATGGACATCGAGGCGGGCGCTGCCCCGGTGCAGGCCGCTGTCGACGCCGGCATCCCGGTGGTCGGCTCGAACGCCCGCGTCAATTCTGATCTCCTCACCTCCTATGTCGGCTCGAACGACGTCGAGGCCGGCGAGCTCGAGGCCAAGGCCGTGCTCGACAAGATGGGCTGCAAGGGCAATCTCGTGATCATCGAGGGCCCGATCGGCCAGTCCGGCCAGATCCAGCGCCTCGAAGGCAACCAGAAGGCGCTCGCCGCCTGCCCGGACGTGAAAATCCTCGAGCAGCAGACCGGCAACTGGTCGCGCGCCGAGGCGCAGACGCTGATGGAGAACTGGCTGACCTCGCATCCCGGTCAGATCAACGGCGTCATCGGCCAGAACGACGAGATGGCGCTCGGCGCGATCGAGGCGATCAAGGCCGCCAACCTCAAGGTCGAGGATTTCGCGATCGCCGGCGTCGACGGCGTCACCGATGCGATCAACGCGGTGAAGGAAGGCCAGATGGCCTCGATCCTGCAGGACGCGACCGCCCAGGCGCAAGGCGCGCTCGACGTTGCCATCAAGGCGGCCAAGCCCGACTACCAGCCGCAGTCGCCGATCTGGAAGCAGTATCCCTCGATGCCTTGGGCCGACGGCAAGGAGAAGGACTACCTCGTGCCGTGGACGCCGGTCACCACCGCGAACGCCGACGCGCTTCTGGAGTCGCGCAAGTAGGCTTGCCAAAGGAGGGGGCGGCGCCGTGCCGCCCCCTCCATTCCACGACCGGCGTGCCGGTCATCTCCCGTCCTGTGGCCGGCGTCCGAAGGATCGCCAGCACCTGCTGAAAGGAAAGACCCGATGAGCGAAACCGCCCCCCAGGTCGATCTCGACTTCTCGCTCGCCGGCAAGGTCGCCCTTGTCACGGGCGGCGCCTCCGGCATCGGGGCTGCCATCGCCTCGGCTTATTCACAGAAGGGCGCGCAGCTCGCCATTCTCGACCTTCAGCAGGAGGCCGCCGACCAGATGGCCGCGACCCTCGGCAACGGCGCGCGGGCCTTCCGCTGCGACGTCGCCGACCGCGCCTCGGTCGAGGCTGCCGTTGCCGCCGTGCTCGCCGCCTTCGGCCGCATCGATATCACGGTGAACAGCGCCGGCATCGTCGCGCTCGCGCCGGCCGAGGACCTCTCCGCCAGCGCCTGGGACAAGACCATCGCCATCAACCTCACCGGCACCTTCATCGTCTGCCAGGCCGTCGGCCGGGCGATGATCGCCGCCGGAAACGGCGGCAAGATCATCAACCTCGCCTCGCAGGCCGGCACCGTCGCGATCGACGAGCACGTCGCCTATTGCGCCTCGAAGTTCGGCGTCATCGGCATAACCAAGACGCTCGCGGCCGAATGGGGCGAGCACGGGATCACCGTCAACTCGATCTCGCCAACGATCGTCCTCACCGATCTCGGCCGCAAGGCCTGGGCGGGCGAAAAGGGCGAGGCCGCCAAGAAGCGGATCCCGATGGGCCGCTTCGCCTATCCCGAAGAGATCGCCGCCTCGGCCGTCTTCCTCGCCTCCAACGGCGCCGACATGATCAACGGGGCCGACCTCCTCGTCGACGGCGGCTACACCATTCTCTGATCCTCGACCCATCTTCGAAACTCGAACGGACCCCGACATGACCATGCAACGCTTCATCAACGGCCCGGACGATGTGGTGGACGAGAGCGTCCGCGGCTTCGTCAAGGCGCACCGCGACCTCGTCCGCCTGTCGGAGAAGAACCCGCGCGTCGTCGTGTCCACCGCGGCGCCGGTGGCCGGCAAGGTCGGTGTCGTCACCGGCGGTGGCTCGGGCCACGAGCCCGCCTTCGTCGGCTATACCGGGCGCAACATGCTGGACGCCGTCGCGGTGGGGGAGCTGTTCTCCTCGCCGACGGCCCGCAGCTTCCACGACGCGATCAAGGAGGCCGACGGCGGCAAGGGCGTCGTCTGCCTCTACGGCAACTATGCCGGCGACAACATGAACGTGAAGATGGCGACGAAGCTTGCCGCCAAGGACGGGATCGAGGTCGCGACCGTCGTCGCCAATGACGACGTCTGCTCGGCCGGCCCGGACGAGCGCCAGAAGCGCCGCGGCGTTGCCGGCGAAATCTTCATGTGGAGGATCGGCGGCGCGAAGGCTGCCGAGGGCGCGAGCCTCGAAGAGGTTCGCGCGACCGCGCAGCGCGCTATCGACGCGACGCGCTCGATCGGCGTCGGCCTCGGGCCCTGCACCCTCCCGGCCGTCGGTCACCCGAACTTCCAGATCGAGCCCGGTACGATGGAGGTCGGCATCGGCCATCACGGCGAGCCGGGCATCAGGGTCGAGCCGCTGAAGACCGCCGCGGAGGTCGCGCGCGACATGGCGAAGATCGTCCTCGACGACCACGCGCTGCCGGCCGGCACGGAGGTCGCGGTGCTGATCTCTGGCCTCGGCGCGACACCGCTGAACGAGCTCTACATCCTCAACGACACGATCGAGGCCGAGATCGTGGCGCGGGGCCTGACGGTCTACCGGACCTTCGTCGGCAACTACTTCACCTCGCTTGAAATGGTCGGGGCGACGCTGTCTGTGCTGGCGCTCGACGGCGAGCTAAAGCGTATGCTCGACGCCGACGCCCGCTGCCCCGCAATGGCCTGAGCACCAAACAAGGACATGTCGATGCAGTATTTCACCAATGCCGGGGCTGGCGGGATCGTCCTCGTGATGGCCGAACGGATCATCGAAAACCGGGCCTACCTCAGCGAGATCGACGGCAAGATCGGGGATGGCGACCACGGCGTGAACATGGCCAAGGGTTTTGGCATGGCGGCCGAGCGTTTGAAGGACCAGGACGCCTCGCTGTCGGATGCCTTCGCCGCTCTCAGCGAGGTGTTGATGGGCGAGATCGGCGGCTCGATGGGGCCGCTCTACGGCATGATGTTCACCGAATTTGGCGAGACCATCGAGACAAAGGAGCGGATCGACGCCGATACGTTTTCGGCCATGCTCCACAAGGGCATCGAAGGCGTCCAGTCGATCGGCTCCGCCGAGGTCGGCGACAAGACGCTGATCGACTGCCTCTCGCCAGCGATCGCAGCGTTCGACACGGCGCAGGCGGGCGGCGCCTCCTTCGCCGATGCGCTCGCGGCTCTGACGGAGGCGGCCGACAAGGGCCGGGATTCAACCATCGACCTCGTCGCCAAGATCGGACGTGCGGCGCGGCTCGGCGAGCGATCGCGCGGCGTCCTGGATGCCGGCGCCACGTCGTGCGCCCTCTTGCTGCGGGCCCTTGCGGAAGGTGCCTCCGCCCGGCTCCAGCCAGCCTAGCTGCGTGCGCGCCCTCGGGCGCACGAAGGACGCTCGCGTTCGTTGAAGGGTGCGCAACTTGCCGGGATGGGGTTAGTCCACCCCATCGCCGGACCCCTTCGAGCCAAGGATCGGGGGCGGGTGTCATCGGGCTGTGCTTGACGCAAGGCCGGCTTCTGCGGTCTGTCGACGCTACGCCCACCTTAGGGGCGGATATCGAAGGGCAAGGCACTGGACGACAGCGGCAAACGGGACAAGGGTGTCGGGCCGCAAACGGCGAGGCTCGCCTCCGCCTCGGGCGAGGCCGCCGAGTCGATCCCGCTGCGCTTCGGCAATGATCCGCGGCTCTGGGCGGCCTGGCTCTATTACGAGGACCGGCTGACGCAGAGCGAGATCGCCGCGGCGATGGGCCTGTCGCGCGCCACGGTGAACGCGACGCTGTCCGATGCGCGCGAGCGCGGCGTCGTGACCATCGCCATCGATCCGCTGCGGCTGTCCGCGCTCGACCTTGCCCAGGCGGTGAAACGCCATTTCGGCCTGCAGGACTGTCTCGTGGTGCCGAGCGGTGGGCCGCCGGGGCAGTTGATCGAGCGCCTGGGAACAGCGGGCGCCATGGCGCTGCAACGCTTCGTTCGGTCCGGCGATACCGTGACGGTCGCCTGGGGGCGAACGGTGCTGGCCGTCGCCGAAGCGCTGCGGATGACGGGCCTGCAGGACGTGCGCGTCGTCCAGGCGACGGGCGCCATGCCCGCTGGCTCCCCGGTCTCGCCGGAGCGCTGTGCCGCGGTGCTCGCCGCCTCGCTCGGCGCCGCCTGCATTCCCTTGACCGCGCCGAGCGTCGTCTCTTCCCCCGAGATGCGCGACATGCTGCTGGCCGAGCCCTTGCTGCAGACGCAGTTCGCGGCACTCGGCGAGGCCAACCGGGTGCTCTTCGGCATTGCCTCGCTGCGGCCGAACTCGACGATCCAGCAGAGCGGCTTCTTCGATTCGGTATCGATCCAGGACTACCTCGCGCGCAACGCCGTCGGCGTCATCGCCGGGCGCTTCGTCAACGCGCAGGGCAAGCCGGTCGCCGGCCCGCTCGATGCCCGAATGATCGGCCTGTCGCTGGAGGGGCTGAAGGCCATCGAGCGCCGCATCGCGGTCGCGGGAGGCTTCGACAAGGTGCCGGCGATCCTGGCAGCGCTGCGCGGCGGCTATGCCAACATCCTCGTGACCGATGCTGCCACCGCCAAGGGCCTGCTGGATGCCGAGGGCGCCGCTGCCCCCGTGGCGCGGCGGATCCCGCGGTCCGCCGATCTGGCGCTTACAGTCGATGCCGGGGAGGAGATGCCCTCCCGGCGTCTCGTAAAGAAATTCCTGAACGACCCGGCCGACGTGGTCGACGAGATGCTGGACGGTGCGCTGCGGGCCCACCATCGCCATCTCGTCCGCGTTCCCGGAACCCGGCGCGCCGCCATGGCGGTCGAGGAGCGGGCGAGGGGCGTTGCCCTCGTCATCGGCGGCGGGTCCGGGCACGAACCGTGCTTCCTCGGCTATGTTGGCGCGGGGATGGCCTCGGCGGTGGTCGTCGGCAACGTGTTTTCCTGTCCGCCGCCCGAGCCGATCTTCCAGGCCGCCAGCGCCGTGTCGAGAGGCGACGGCGTGCTCTTCGTCTACGGCAATTATGCCGGCGACACGATGAACTTCGAGATGGCCGCCGACCTCGCGCTCGCCGAGGGCATCGCCGTCCGCACGGTGGTCACCACCGACGATGTCGCGTCTTCGCCGATCGAGGACCGCGACGGCCGGCGGGGCGTTGCCGGCAACATCCTCGTCTTCAAGGTGGCGGGCGCCGCCTGCGCGCTCGGCATGTCGCTCGACGATTGCGCCCGCGTCACCGCCAAGGCCAACCGGCGCTGCTACAGCATGGGCGTCGCGCTGGAGCCTTGCTCGATGCCGCAGAGCCGGCGCACCAATTTCGCCCTCGGGGCCGGCGACATCGAGGTGGGCGTCGGCATCCACGGCGAGCCCGGCGTCGCGCGTGAACCGCTCCGGCGGGCCGACGAGATCACCGATGCCGTCATCGACCGTATTTTCGGCGAGATGCAGCCGGCGCGGGGCGACCGGGTCGCGGTGCTCGTCAACTCCTTTGGAGGCACGCCGTTGATGGAGCTCTACGTGCTCTACCGCCGGGTGGAGCAGCGCCTTGCTGCCCGCGGCATCGCGGTCGAGCGCAGCTGGGTCGGCCATTACTGCACGTCGCTCGACATGGTCGGCGCCTCGATCTCGCTGCTCCATCTCGACGACGAGCTGGCCATGCTCCTCGGCCAGCCCTGCGACACTCCGGCGCTGCGGGTCGATAAGGACGGCACAACCTAGACGCTTGCCGTTTTGTTCGTTCCGCTTAGTTTCTGCGCCGAGTGCCTGCCGTCCCGCGCAGACCCTTCGCCACCAAGGATCCCGCGATGCCGGAACGCCTGAAGACCCGCCGCCCGCTGGTGCTCGCCACGATCATGGCGGCAATGTCGATGATCGCCATCGAGGCGACGATTGTCGCCACTGCCATGCCGCAGATCGCCGGGCAGCTCGGCGACCTCCATCTCTACGCCTGGGTGTTCTCGTCCTTCCTGCTGACGCAGACGGCGACGACCGTGGTGTTCGGACGCCTCGCGGACATCTACGGGCGCAAGCCGGTGCTGCTGTTCGGCATCGCCGTTTTCATGATCGGCACCGTGCTCTGCGGCTTTGCCTGGTCGATGCCGATGCTGATCGTCTTCCGGCTGGTCCAGGGCGTCGGCGCCGGGGCGATCCAGCCGGTGGCGCTGACCGTCGTCGGCGACCTCTATCCCATGCACGAGCGTGGCCGGGTGCAAGGCTATCTTGCCAGCGTCTGGGGCGTCTCCTCGGTGGTCGGGCCTTTCGTCGGCGCGCTGATCATCCAGCATGTCAGCTGGGCCTGGATCTTCTGGATGAACATCCCGATCGGCATCGCGGCCATTGCCGGCTTCATGCTCTTCCTGCACGAGGACGTGCCGGCCAAGCGCGAGCCGATCGACATCGGCGGCGCCGCACTGTTCTCGGTTTCGGTCGCCGCGCTGATGGTCGGGCTGACCGAGCTCGGGACCGGAAAAATGTTCGTTACGCTGTCGGCCTTTGTCATCTGCGCGGTGGCGACCGTCTTCTTCCTAATGAAGGAGCGCCGCTCCTCTGCGCCGATGCTCGACATGAAGCTCTGGAGCAGCCGGCCGATCCTCACCGCCAATCTTGCCACCCTTCTCAGCGGCATGACGATCATCGGCCTCACCACCTTCCTGCCGATGTATGTGCAGGGCGTTCTCGGCGAGACGGCGTTGATTGCCGGCTTTACGCTGACGGCCATGGTCTTGGGCTGGCCGATCGGCGCGACCATCGCCGCGCGCAACTTCAACCGCTTCGGCCTTCGGCCGACGCTGCTGTTCGGCGCCATTCTGCTGCCGATCGGGGCGCTGGTCTTTCTGTTGCTTCGGCCGGGAACCTCGGTCTTCGTCGTCGGCGCTGGTTCGGTGGTGATGGGCCTTGGCATGGGCTTTCTCAGCGTCACCGCGATCATGATCGTCCAAGGCAGCGTCGGCTGGACCGAGAGGGGCGCGGCCACCGCCTCGAACATCTTCGCCCGAAACCTTGGCAGCACGCTTGGCGCAACGGCGCTCGGCGCGGTGTTCAATGTCAGCCTGTCCCAGACGGGGGGCGCGCGGTCGATCTCGTTCGACGACATCACGCAGCTGCTGCAGAACCCGGGTGCCCTGCTCGACAGCGCAGCGGCGCGGCAGGCGCTGGACAGCGCGCTGCACCTGACCTTCACCGGCATCTTCGTGATCGCGCTTCTGACGCTGGTGGTCTCGACCCTCGTCCCCGACATGAAGGGTCATGCTGCGGGGCCCCGGGCCGAGCCCGTGCCCGCACCTGCAGGCGGCCCGTCCGCCGGCTGACGCTCCGTCCGGCGGACTTAGCGTCGCGGTGCCGATATCTGACGGAAAAGGCCGGCGTTCCGGGAACGCCGGCCTGTCCGATCAGGCGCTGTGGTACTTCTCGTCGAGGGCGTCAATCGCCTTTACGTTGCCGGCCGAGCGGCCAGCTGGATCGAACTTGGCCGCCAGATAGGCTTCCGCCACGCTTTTTGCGAGTTCCGAGCCGATGACGCGGGCGCCCATGGTGATGATCTGGGCATTGTTGGACTCGGCAGCGCGCTCGGCCGAATAGGTGTCGTGAGTCTGCGCTGCGCGGATTCCCGGCACCTTGTTGGCCGATAGGCAGACGCCGATGCCGGTGCCGCAGACGAGGATCGCCCGGTCGTAGGTGCCGTCGAGGATGCCTTGCGACACCCGCTCCGACAGGTTGGCGTAGAGCTCGCTTGCGCCGGTCGGCGCGGTGCTGACGTCGGACACCTGGAGGTCGGCGCGGCCGCCGAGGTGGTCTGCGAGGATTTTCGCGAGCGGTGCTCCGGCGCTGTCTCCGGCGATGGCAAGTTTCATGGCTTTCTTCCTTTTCGTTAGAGAACTGCGGCGCAGAGCTTGAGAATGCCGAGATAGCCCTCGACCTCCCAGGCCGAGCGGCCGATGAACAGCCCGTCGATGTTGGGACGGACGATGAGGTCGGCGGCGTTGCCGGGATTGACGCTGCCGCCATAGAGGCAAGGCAGGCGCCTTCCGGCGATCGCCGCGGTGAGGTCGATGATATGCCCCTGGCGCTCATTGGCATAGTCGGGGGAGGCCGGGACGCCGCCTTCGCCGATCGCCCAGACCGGCTCGTAAGCGAAGAGGATCGGCGCGGCCATCTCAGCCGGCGACAGTTTGCCGAGCGCGCCCGCCACTTGCCGGTGCAGAACGGCGTCGGCGTCGCCTGCAGTCTTCTCTTCGGCGGTCTCGCCGATGCAGATCAGCGGGATCAGCCCGTGAAGCACCGCCGCCTCGACCTTCAGTCCGACGGTCTCGTCGGTCTCGCCGAAATGCGCGCGGCGCTCGGAATGGCCAAGCTCGACGATATCGGCCGCGCAGTCCTTCAGCATCACCGGTGAGATCTCGCCGGTGAAGGCGCCGCGGTCAGCCCAGTGCATGTTCTGCGCGCCGACGAGCACGTCGGTCCCGGCGAGATCCGCCTTGACCTCGCGCACCGCGGTGAAGGGCGGGATGACGAAGCGCTGGATGCGCGCGTCAGCCTCGGCCGCGCCGAGCCGCTCGGCGAAATGCCGGGCCTCCGCCAGGGTCTTGTTCATCTTCCAGCTGGTGCCGATCCAGACGTGGTCTTTGCCCGCCATGGCTACAGGTCCTCCGCGAAATGCAATTTGATACCCTCGTTCTGCAGGCCCTCGACGCGGTCGCCGGAAAGGGCCCTCGATGTGACGACGCCGTCGAAGACGCCGAGGTCGGTGAAGAGATGCAGCGCCGTGCGGCCGAACTTCTGGTGGTTGGCCATCAGGTAGCGCCGCTGCGAGGAGGCGATCATCCGCCGCTTCACCTCCAGTACTTCCTGGTCCTGGTGGAAGGCGGTGCGGCCGTCGATCGCCGAACTGGAGAGCAGCACCGCATCCGCGCGCAGCGAGGTCAGCGCCGCCTCGGTGACGGCGCCGAAGAAGCCGTTAAACTTTCTGGAATAGGTGCCGCCGAGCGCGATGAGGTCGATGCCCGCCGCTCCCGCGAGATCGGTGACGACCGCCATGTTATTGGTGATGACGGTGAGGGGCCGCTTCTCGATCAGGAAGGGGACGATGGTCTGCGAGGTCGAGCCATCGTCGATCATCACGCTCATGCCGGGCTCGATGAACTGCGCCGCCCGCCGGGCGATGCTGCGCTTCTCGTCGGCCGCGACGCGGGCGCGGTAGCGGAAATCGCTTTCGAACTGACCGCTGGACTCGATCGTCGCGCCGCCCCGCGTCTTGCGCAGGAGGCCCTCGGTTTCCAGCTCGTCGAGGTCGCGGTGGATGGTCATCTTCGACACCGCGAAATGCTGGGCGAGCGATTCCAGCGTCGCCGTTCCCTGGTCGACGAGGATCTCGATGATGTCCCGGCGGCGGTCGTCGCGTTTCACGGTCTCTCCTCGCGCAGCCACAGGCCGGACGTCCGCCTTACTTAACAACGGATGCGCCAAAATCAACAGAAACCATGTGATATTGAGATTTCGGTTGTGACGGAGGGTGGCTTCGACTATTCGATCCCCGCAGTTCCCCACCGCGTCGACCGCGACGAAGCACCGGAGATTTCGCCTTGGCCCGCATCACCCTTCGCCAATTGCTCGACCACGCCGCCGAGCATGGCTACGGCGTTCCCGCCTTCAACATGAGCAACATGGAGCAAGGGCTCGCCATCATGGCGGCGGCCGACGCCACCGGCTCGCCGGTGATCCTGCAGGCCAGCCGCGGCGCCCGCGCCTATGCCAACGACATCGTGCTGGCGCGGCTGATCGACGGTCTCGTCGAGATCTATCCGCACATTCCGGTCTGCATGCATCTCGACCACGGCAATAATCTCGCGACCTGCGTCACCGCGATCCAGAACGGCTTCACCTCGGTGATGATGGACGGATCGCTGCTTGAGGACGGCAAGACTCCCGCCGACTACGCCGCCAACGTCGCCATCACCCGCCGCGTGGTCGAGACGGCGCACGCCGCGGGCGTCTCGGTCGAGGGCGAGCTCGGGGTGCTCGGCTCGCTGGAGACCGGCATGGGCGACCAGGAGGACGGGCACGGCGCCACCGAGAAACTCGGCGAGGACCAGTTGCTGACCGATCCCGAGGAGGCCGCGCGCTTCGTCGCCGAGACCGGCGTCGATGCGCTGGCCGTCGCGATGGGCACCAGCCACGGCGCCTACAAGTTCACCCGCAAGCCGGATGGCGACGTCCTGGCGATGGACGTGATCGAGGCGATTCACCAGCGCCTGCCGAACACGCATCTGGTGATGCACGGCTCTTCATCGGTGCCGGAGGAGCTCTGCGCCATCATCAACGCCCATGGCGGGGCGATCAAGCCGACCTGGGGCGTGCCGGTCGAGGAGATCCAGCGCGGCATCCGCCACGGCGTGCGCAAGATCAACATCGACACCGATCTGCGCCTCGCCCTTACCGCCACCATCCGCCGCGAGCTCTGGAACGACCCGGCCGAGTTCGACCCGCGCAAGTACCTGAAGCCGGGGATGGACGCGATGCGCGACGTCTGCATCGGCAAGTTCGAGGCCTTCGGCACCGCCGGCCGGGCGGCGGACATCCGTGCCAAGCCGCTGTCGGCGATGGCCAAGTACTACCACCCCGTCTGATCTCCGTTGGAGCGCCTGACGACGGGGCGGGCAAGGTCCCGGCCCCTTGTTCACAAAGCGGCTGTTCGGGTAGGCGTGCCTGCGCGAGCCCGTTAGGTCGGTTCGCCCACAGTATCGGCCATCTTGGCCCCGCGGCTGCCAAGCGGACTGGCGGGCGAGGTCGTCGTGTCCTCCGCCGTCTGGTGCTCGAGTTCGGCGTTGAGCTCGGCGCCGAGCAGCACGACGATGGTCGAAATCCAGATCCAGGTCATGAAGCCGATGGCGGCGCCGAGCGAGCCATAGGTCTCGTCATAGCTGCCGAAATTCTGCACGTACCAGGAAAACAGCACCGAGAAGATCACCCATAGCGCGGCAGCAACCGCGCCGCCCCAGGAAATCCACCGCCACTTGGCTCGCGCCCGGCTGGGGCCAGTGCGGTAGATCAGCGTCAGGCCGAAAGCCACGACCACCAGCAGCACCGGCCAGCGCAGCCAGAGCAGCCAGGTCTCGATCGAGCCGAGCCAGAAAAAGTCGAGGACGATCGGCAGGAGGACGACCGAGGACAGGGCGAGGATCAGGAAGACGATGGTGCCGAGCGTGAAGGCGAGGGTGACCAGCGTCAGCCTAACGAAGCCGCGCTTCTCCTTTTCCTCGTAAACGATGTTCATGGCGTCGAAGAGCGTCTTCATGCCGGCATTGGCGCTCCACAGCGCGATGCCGAGGCCGAAGATCATGCCGAAGCCGAGCTTGGCATCGCCTTGCGAGGCGACGCGCACCATCTGCTCGCTGATGATGTCCACCGCCCCGGAAGGCAAAACGCCGGAGATCGCCGAGATCTGCTCGCCAAGGTTCGAGGCGTCGGTGAACAGGCCATAGATCGAGATCAACGCGGTGATGGCGGGAAAGAGCGCCAGGAGCACGTAGAAGGTGACGCCAGCCGCGACCAGCATCAGACGGTCGTCGCCGAATTCCTGGTAGGTGCGGACCAGAACGTCCTTCCAGCCCTTGGCCGGCAGCTTCGACGGGCTGTCGGCATCGCGGCCGCGACCGGGCGCTGCCGGAAGGGACGCCGAGCGGGACGGGCCGCGCCATGCCGCCTCGTCAGCCTCATCGTCTTCTCCAGGCCCTGTACCGCGGCCGAGCACATAGCCGGCGAGCGCGAGGGATCCAGCGGCACCAATGGCCGTACAGATGTCGCCGAAACGGGAGGGGCGGGAAGGGATGGGCATCGGGCACTCCGGTCAATCGTCGGGTTGTCTGCGCAGGCGTCGTTTGTCTGCGCCAACGCACGAAGCCGCTCGTCGTTGCGCCGATCCGGCAACGCAGCGTCGCTGCTTGCCTCGTCCTACAACCTCGCGCAGTCGGGTCTCGCAAATCGACCCGGCCAGACGGTGTCGGCGTAGACCTTGGCGATGATTGCGGTAGAACAGGCGCCGGCCAGCCTCCTCTGCGCATTCTCAGCGGAGGCGGCCGCTCTCATGCCTTTCCGGCGGACATTCCCCGGTCATCCCTGGAACGAACAGCGTGCCGAACAAGCCGGAACCCTCTGCCCCCACCCCGTCGGCGCCACGGACGCGCCTCGAGCGGCTGCGCGTTCGGCTGCACACGCTCTATCATGGCAGCGCGCCGTCCGCCCGGCGCTTCCAGATGGTGGTCATCTCCATCGATTTCCTGACCATCGCCTTCTTCATCGCGACACCCGTCCTGCAGGACAAGGCGCTGTTCCTGTGGCTCGACACAGGCGTCGCTCTGCTGCTGGCCGCCGATCTCATCGGCCGAGGGCTCGCGAGCGGCAGCATCCGCCGCTGGCTGCTGCGCCCCTTCGTCTGGGTGGACCTGTTCATCCTGGCGACGCTGCTCGCCCCCTATTGGCTGGTCAATTACGGCTTCCTGCGCATCCTCAGGCTTTGGTCGCTGTCGCGCAGCGGCATCCTCTGGCGGCCGCTGCGGGGTTTCGGCTTGCGGAAATGGGAGGAGGCGGGCCGGTCGGTCGTCAACCTCGTGACCTTCCTGCTGGTCGCCACCGGTTTCATCTACACCTTCTTCTTCCGCTCCGGCTCCGGCTTCACCGGCTATGTCGATGCGCTCTACTTCACCGTGGCGACGGTGACCACCACCGGCTTCGGCGACATCACCTTGCCGGGACCGGCGGGCAAGCTGACCTCGATCGTCACCATGCTGATCGGCATCTCGCTGTTCGTCCGCCTCGCCCAGGCAATCTTCCGCCCCTACAAGGTGGACTTCACCTGTCCCCGCTGCGCGCTGCAGCGGCACGAGCCCGATGCCGTCCACTGCAAGGCCTGCGGCCTTCTCCTGAAGATCCCAGACCTCGACGACTAAGGCTGCGCTGGGCGCCGTCGTCGCACGAGGATCGTCGGCCTCAAGGCTGCGGCGTCTTCGTCGAAGCCGCGTTCGTCGAGGGATGCGCCGTGTCGGCTGACGCCGCCTTGCCGCGCCCGAACAGGCCGCGACCGGCCTTGGCAAGCGGCGCGAGAACGAAGCTGGTGATCGGGATGAGCGCAGCGCCGACGATCAGGCCGACGATGCCGGCGCCGGCGGCCCCGACGATCCATTCCACCACGCCGCTCAGCGCGGGCACCGCGGCGGCGGCCGCGACCGATGCGGCATGGATCATATGCGCCGGCGCTTCGACGCCGTAGCCCTCGAGGCCGTGAACGATGATGCCACCGCCGACCCAGACCATGGCGGCCGTGCCAACGATGCCGAGGATTTTCAGGAACACCGGCATGCCGACCACAAGCCCGCGGCCGATCGCCCGCAGCATCTTCCCGGCAAGCCCGGTCGACGACACTTTCGCCAGCGCAAGGCCGACATCGTCGGCTTTGACGATGAGCGCGACGCCGCCATAGACGAGCGCCGTGATGCCGATCCCAACGATCGCCAGGATCAGCGCCTGAACCCACAGGCTCCCCTCCGGCAGCGAGGCGAGGGTCAGCGCCATGATCTCCGCGGACAGGATGAAGTCCGTCCGGATGGCGCTCGACACCCGGGCATTTTCCATCGCCGTGGCATCGCCGGGGTTCGCCGCGACCTTGGTCTCGTGCGCATGGGCACTGGCGGGCAGCAAGGCTTCGTAGATCTTTTCCGCGCCCTCGTAGCAGAGATAGGCGCCGCCCAGCATCAGCAGCGGCGTGACGCCCCAGGGCGCGAAGACGCTGAGCGCCAGGGCGGCGGGCAGCAGGAAGACGAGCTTGTTGCGCAGCGAGCCGAGGGCGATCTTGCCGACGATCGGCAGTTCGCGGTCAGCCGCGAAGCCGACGACATAGCGCGGCGTGACCGCAGCATCGTCGATCACTACCCCCGCCGCCTTGACGCCAGCCCGGCCGGCCTGCGCGGCGACATCGTCGAGCGAGGCGGCCGCCACTTTGGCCAGAGCTGCGACATCGTCGAGAAGGGCGATCAAACCAACGCTCACAGAAAATTCCTTCTAACTCGTCAGTGCCGGTATTCCGGAGCACCCGCGTCACTATAGTGACTGGCAACGGCGATCCCCGCTTTTCGGTCCCGTGCCGCGCCCCATAACAGGGCCATGATCTATTTCACCGCCGACACGCATTTCAACGATCCGCGGATTCTGCGCATCGACCGCCGTCCCTTCGCCGATCTCGCCGCGCACGACGAGGCTCTGGTGACGGCGTGGAACCGGGTCGTCGGCGCCGATGACGACGTCTGGCACCTCGGCGACGTCGCGCGCGGCACGCCGGAGTTCAAAACCTTGATGCTTGCCCGGCTGAACGGGAGAAAGCATCTGATTACCGGCAACAACGACGATGCGGCGACTTCAGACGATCCAGCCTGGGAGAGCGTTGAGGCTTATGCCGAACTCGTCGTCGACGACGTCAGGCTGGTGCTCTGCCATTACGCGTTCCGGACCTGGAACCAGATGGGCAAGGGCGCCGTCAACCTTCATGGCCATTCCCACGCAAAGCTGAAACCGATGCCGCGCCAATACGATGTCGGTGTCGACGCCTTTCCCTACCGTCCCGTGACGCTCGCCGAGATTTTGGCTTCGCGCAAGCGGCGGGGGCGGGGCGATGCTCAAAGCATCGAGAATACGTAATCGGAAAGGGAACTGCCCACTGCACCACCCTGATCCCCCCTCAGTCCACATCCTGCGGATGATGGATGGGGCAGAAGTGACGGTCGACACGGTACCCACCGGACGTGCTCGCGATGAACCAACCGGCCTGCCGCGCCTCGTGCAGCGTCTGGCGGTCCTTCGACCACGACAGGTTGAGCGAGAACGTCGCCTTGCACCCCCGCTCGTCGCATTCGACGTAGCGGCCGACATGCTCGCCCCTCATGCCCTCACCAACTCCTCTTTTGAGAAGGAAGTCTGCCGGAAAGAGAGGGCGACTATAGCAGCAGCGACCGCCAGGAGTGGCGGTCTCATCCGAGTGGCGCTGCGGTCTCGAGCCACTCCCGCGCCTTGTCCTCCGAGGCGAACAGGGGATCGGACGGGGCTTCCAACACTTCACCCTCGCGGGTGCGCATCAGCTCGCGGCCGCGGTAGCAGGTGTTCCAGATGCCTTCCGGATCCTTCTTCTCGAAGCTGAAGATACGGCGAGCGCCATTTTCGGCGATCAGTGTTTCATTGCGTTCCATGATCCGTCCTTTCGTCGGCACGCCGGCTTCTGCCAGCGCACTTCAGCGAAACTGGAACCGCCGGTCGGGGTTCCGGTCGTTCCGATCGTGCCGGTTGCGGGCGCGACGGTCGTCCCTGTCGGGACGCCTGTCATAGCCCCGCGAGTCACGGCGATCATCGCCACCATCATAGCCCCGCCGATCGCGCTGGTCATAGTCCCGGTCATGACCGCGATCGAAGTCGCGGCCATCACGCCGGTCGTGACGCCGGTCGTAGCGGTCCTCCCGGCGGTCGTAGCCCCTGGCGTCCCGTCGCCGGAAATCGCCGCGGTCGTCGCGTCCGAAGCGCCGGTCGCCACGGTCATCATCACTATAGCGCCCGCCATATTCGCCGAAGCGCCGGAACCCGTCATCGCGAAAGTCGCCTTCCCCGAAACGGCCGCGCCGGAAATCATCGCCGCGGGAAAATCTGCCCCTGAAGTCGCCACCTCGAAAATAGCCGCCGCGGAGGTCGCCGTTGCGGAAGTCGCGGACGATCTGGTTGCGGGCCTCGCGGGCGAAATCGCTGCCGTAATCCTGCGCCTTCGCGGTCGCCGGGCCGAGCGCCGACACCGCAATGATCGCTATCGAAGCGAGAATATTTCTGAGACGGGTCAAGCGATTGCTCCTGTGCGACCATCCAAACTGCCGCCCCGGTCGGATGTTCCCTGTTCGGATGGTCCAGTGGGCGTGCCGGGCGGAGTTTCCCCGGAAGCGGCGGCGGCGTCGAGCGCGACTTGCAAAGACGCTTAACCGAAAGCCGCCTATGTTCACCGGCGAAGCGTTGCGCCGAGGACAGTTTCGGGTCCGGTCGATGCGGTGGCGGCCTTTGCTACGGCGGCCTTGGTGCGTCTCCCCGACCGCCGCGCTGCGAAGCTTGCCAAGCAAGGCTGCTTGGGCGAAGACCAGCGCCGGCTTGACTCAGCGCTCGCCGGGACAGGCGATGAGGAAAGACCTGATATGGCGGATACTCCCCCGCGCCTAGGCGTCAGCCTGCTGATGCTTCTGGCGCTCGCGACGCTCTGGGGCGCCTCCTACAGCTTCATCAAGGTCGGCGTCTCCACCATCCCGCCGATCACGCTGATCGCCACGCGGACGCTGATCGCCGGCGGGCTGCTGCTGGTGATCCTGCGCCTGCGGGGCCTTCGCTTGCCGACCGACAAGCGCAACACAAGGCGCTTCCTGATCCAGGCCTGCCTCAACTCGGTGCTGCCCTTCACGCTCGTCGCCTGGGGGGAGCAGCATGTCGATGCCGGGCTGGCGGTGATCCTCAACTCGCTGACGCCGGTCTTCGCCTTCCTCATCAATGCGCTGGTGACGCGGCACGAGACCGTGACGGGACCGAAGATTTTTGGCGTCGCCGCAGGCCTCGTCGGCATCTGCCTCGTCGTTGGTCCGGCCGCACTCGCCGGTTTCGGCACGGCGCTGACCGCGCAGCTCGCCATCGTCTTCGCGGCCGTCGCCTATGGCGCGGCGGTGACCTTTGGCCGGACGTTCCGGGATCTCGATCCTATGATGCCGGCGGCGGGCTCCTTGATCTGGGGCGCCGCGATCCTCATCCCTGTCAGCCTCCTCGTCGACCAGCCCTGGACGCTGCAGCCCTCGCAGGCCTCGATCCTGGCGCTCATCGCCCTCTCGGTGTTCTCCACCGCGCTCGCCTTCGTCATCTACTTCACGCTGCTGCAGCGGCTCGGTTCGGTCGGCACCACGGCGCAGGCCTATCTGCGCGTGCCAATCGGCGTCGGCATCGGCGTCGTCTTTCTCGGCGAGGTGCCGCAGCCATCGGCCTGGCTCGGCCTCGGTTTCGTCGTCGTCAGCGTGGTTGCGATGACCCTTCCGGCGCGGCGGGCACGGCCTGTGACTTGAACCGCCCCCGCGCCTCTGCGCCTCACGCCGGATATTCTCGCTGCAACCAGACGGGGAGGCTGGCCACCCCGGACGGCGCTCGATAAGCTTTCCCTGCGGCCGGCTGATCGGATCGCCGACGACGTCGTTTCGCGACGCGATCGAATGATCCGGTACGCCGGGGGGAGGGGACGCATGACGATCAAAGGGCCCGGCATTTTCCTTGCACAGTTCGCCGGCGATGCCGCGCCGTACAACTCGCTCGACGCGATCTGCGGCTGGGCGGCGTCGCTCGGCTACGAGGGCGTGCAGATCCCGAGCTGGGACGCCCGGCTCTTCGACCTCGCCAAGGCCTCGCAATCGAAGGACTACTGCGACGAGATCGCCGGCACCGTCGCCAGCCACGGCCTCGTCATCACCGAGCTCTCGGCCCATCTCCAGGGCCAGCTGGTCGCCGTCCATCCTGCCTATGACGAACTCTTCGACGGGTTTGCAGCGCCCGAGGTGCGCGGCAACCCTGCGGCGCGCCAGGCCTGGGCGGTGGATCAGCTCAAACGCATGGCCAAGGCCTCGCGCCATCTCGGCCTCGGCGAGGCCGCAGCCTTCTCCGGCGCGCTCGCCTGGCCCTATGTCTACCCTTGGCCGCAGCGGCCGGCGGGTCTTGTGGAAGCGGCGTTCGACGAGCTTGCCAGGCGCTGGCTGCCGATCCTCGACGTCTTCGACGCAAATGGCGTCGACCTCTGCTTCGAGATCCATCCGGGCGAGGACCTGCACGACGGCGCGAGCTACGAGATGTTTCTCGACCGCGTCAACGATCACGCCCGGGCGCGGCTCCTCTACGACCCCTCGCACTTCGTGCTGCAGGGCATGGACTACCTCGCCAACATCGACATTTACCACGAGCGGATCGGCATGTTCCACGTGAAGGACGCCGAGCTGAATCCGACCGGCCGGCAAGGCGTCTATGGCGGCTTCCAGTCCTGGAAGGACCGGGCGGGCCGTTTCCGCTCGCTGGGCGACGGGCAAGTGGATTTCGGCGCGGTGTTTTCCAAGCTGACGCAGTACGGCTACACCGGCTGGGCCGTGCTGGAGTGGGAGTGTGCGATCAAGAGCGCGGAGCAAGGCGCTCGGGAGGGAGCCCCGTTCATCGCCGCTCACATCATCGAGCAAGGCGACCGGTCCTTCGACGATTTCGCCGGGTCCGGTGCGGATGCCGCAGCCAACCGAAGAGTGCTCGGCCTCGACCGCTAGCCTCAACCGGCTCTCCAGGATCGCAGGAGGGCCGCACCGGACGGACAGCACCACGCGACGAAGCAGCATCCAAGGGCAGAGAGCCGGCGGGTGGCGGTCCTGCACCGCAGGCCGGCAGAGGGGAGAACAGGATGGTTTCGGGATCGGCGCTGAGGGCGGGCAAGCGGCCGCTGCGGCTGGCCATGGTCGGCGGCGGCCAAGGCGCGTTCATCGGCGCGGTGCACCGCATCGCCGCGCGCATCGACGACGACTTTCAGCTGGTCGCCGGCGCGTTCTCGTCCGATCCCGAGCGGGCACGCGCTTCGGCGGCCGAATACGGCGTGGCTGAAGACCGCGCCTACAGCAGTTTCGAGGAAATGGCCCTCGCCGAAGCCGTGCGGCCCGACGGGGCCGAGGCGGTGGCGATCGTCACGCCCAACCATTTGCATTTCGCGCCGGCGAAAACCTTCCTCGAAGCCGGCTTTCACGTCATCTGCGAAAAGCCGCTGACCGCGCGGCTGGAGGATGCGGTGGCGCTCTCCGCGATCGCCCAGCGCTCTGGCCGCGTCTTCGTCCTCACCCACAACTATACCGGCTATCCCATGGTGCGGCAGGCGCGCGAGATGGTGGCGGCCGGCGAACTCGGCGCGCTGCGCGTCGTGCAGGTGGAATATGTGCAGGACTGGCTGACCGAGGCCGCCGAGCATGCCGGCTCCAAGCAAGCCGAATGGCGCGTCGATCCGGACAAGGCCGGCGCCGGCGGCGCGCTCGGCGATATCGGCTCGCACGCCTTCAATCTCGTCTCCTTCGTCACCGGGCTGACGCTCGACAGTGTCGCCGCCGACCTCGCGACCTTCGTGCCCGGCCGGCGGCTCGACGACAATGATCACGTCATGCTGCGTTTTTCGGGCGGGGCGAAGGGCATGCTCTGGGCGAGCCAGGTCGCGCCGGGCCACGAGAACGGCCTGAAGCTGCGGGTCTACGGCGAGAAAGGCGGGCTGGAGTGGTTTCAGGAGAACCCGAACCAGCTGTGGTTCACGCCCTTCGGCGGCCGCCAGCAGCGGATCACCCGTGGCGGCGCGGGCGCGGGCTCTGCCGCCGCACGCGTCACCCGCATCCCAGCCGGCCACCCCGAGGGCTATCTCGAGGGGTTCGCCACCCTCTACCGCGAGGCGGCAGCGGCGATCCGGGCCGTCGATGGCGGACAGGCGTTGCCGGAGGGCGTGGTCTATCCGACGGTCGAGGACGGGCTCTCGGCCATGCGCTTCATCGATGCCTGCGTGCGCTCGTCTCGGGATGACAGCCGCTGGACGTCCTGCCTCTGACGCGCCGGTAAGTCTGTTCGGCGGGCTGCGAGCACAGAGCTCAAAGGTGTGAGGCGGTGTGACCGTGCCGGTCTTGTTGGTGACGTTATGGGCGGCGAACGACGCTTGGCGGTTGCGCGGTCGTACGGTCTGCCACAGCCACAGACCGCGGCACCCTAGGACCGCCACTATTGCGCGGGAAAGCTCTTCCTCTGCAGGAAAGAGGCATTCATGGATTCGCTCGGGCCGAAACAAAACGCCGCCGCAACGCCGGCCCGCGCGCGCTACCGGCGGGTTCTTCTCAGGACGGCCGCCTGGATCATCGCTGTCCCCGCCTTGTGTGCCCTCGTGGTCCTCGGCGGGGCGGCGCCTGTCTACCTTCTCCTGCCCGGGACCGACGCATCGTCGCCGCCGTCGAATGCAGCCAAAGTGACCGCCGACGCCGCTCCGGAGCAGGTCTCCGCGCCCGCACCGGAACGCGTGGCGGCGAAGGAGACGGCCGCGGCCGACGCGGCGGCGCCGGACGATCCGCCGGACCCCGTCGACGACATGGCCAGCGCATCACCGGCGGCCGAGGAGGCCGCGCCCGCGGAGACGGCGGAACTGGAAGAGCCGGCGCCGCCGGCGGTCGCCGCAGTGCCGACGCCGCGCCCCGAGCGCCCGGACACGCAGGTCGCCGCCATTGCCGAGCCCGGCCGACTGACCGTCGGCCCGCGGCCGGAAACGGCGGCCGCGACGCCGTCGGCGCGAGCGGCGGCACGGGACCGGGCGCCGGAGCGCCGCCTCGTCACAATCCGCCCGACGGCCGTTCGCTCGGCGCCGGGCGGGGCGGAGATCGGCGTCCTTGCCCGCGGCGCGGAAGTCGTGGTCGGCCGCTGCGACGACTGGTGCGAGGTCAGTGCCAACGGGCTGCGAGGCTGGCTGCACCCGTCCTTCCTCACCGAGGCCGGCAACCGGTCGGCCCCGCGTGCTGCCGGCGGAAATGATAAGAGCCGCTCGATCGCGCGGCGCGGTGACGAAGAGCGGCCCGTCATACGGCGCCGCGAAGCGCCGGCGTATGAGGAACGCTGGGAGGACGCGCCGCCCCGCCGGGACTGGCGCGAGCGAGACCGCGAGCGCTACGTCGGCGGCGAGCGGCGGCGGCGCGATGACGAGGATCCCGTCGAGTTCTACGGCTACGAGTGAACCGCCGTGCCTCTCCGCCGGCCGTGCGGATCGGCCACCGTCATCCTCCCGCGGTTCAGGCCGCGTCGGCCTCGAGGTAGCGCTCGGTCAGGCGTGCCCAAGCGGCGGCGCCGGCCGTGAGGCTGGCATCGGCGAAGTCGTAGGTCGCACTGTGCAGGATCGGCGAGTCGACGCCATTGCCGAGCCGCAGGAACGAGCCGGGCCGGTGCTCGAGGAAATAGGCGAAATCCTCGCTGCCGGGGATGAGCGGGCAAGTCGAGACGTTGTCCGCCCCGACGAGTTCCTCGACGACGCTGCGGGCAAATTCCGTCTCGGCCTCGGAATTGACGACGACGGGATAACCGCGGACGTAGTCGATCTCCGCCGTCGCGCCGTAGCCGTCGACATGCGCCTCGGTGAGCTTGCGGATCCGCTGTTCCAGGATGTCGCGGATCGCCGGCTCGAACGAGCGGACGCTGACCTGGATCACCGCGGTGGCGGGAATGACGTTGGACGCCTCGCCGGCATGGATGGTGCCGACGGTGACGACGGCGGTCTGGGTCGGGTCGATGTTGCGGGAGACGACGGTCTGCAGCGCCATGACGAGGCTGCAGGTGACGACGATCGGGTCGACCGTCAAATGCGGGCGCGAGGCGTGGCCGCCCTTGCCGCGCACCGTAATGGTCACCGTATCGGCCGCCGCCATGATCGGGCCGGGGCGGGTCATGAAGCTCCCCGTCGGGACGCCGGGATGGTTGTGCAGGCCGAAAATGGCATCGCACGGAAAGCGCTCGAACAGGCCATCGGCGATCATCGCCTGGGCGCCGCTGATGACGCCGGCCTCCTCCGCCGGCTGAAAGATCAGGTTCACGGTCCCGCTGAAGCGGCGGGTGCGCGCGAGATACTCGGCCGCGCCGAGCAGCATCGTGGTGTGGCCGTCGTGGCCGCAGGCATGCATCTTGCCGGGCGCGGTGCTGGCATAGGGCGCGCCAGTCTGCTCGGTGATCGGCAGGGCGTCCATGTCGGCGCGGATGGCGATGCTGCGCGTGCCGGCCCCGACGCTCATCCGGGCGACGACCCCGTGACCGCCGACGTTCCGGGTGACCTCGAAACCCCAGCCCTCGAGTTTCTCCGCCACGAACCTAGCCGTCTCCGCCTCTTCGAAGGAGAGCTCGGGATGCGCATGCAGGTGCCGGCGCGTCGCCGTCATCTCGGGCAGCGCCGCCTCGAAATCGGCAAGGCGGGCGAAGTCGTTGCTGGCGGTCATAAGGTCTCTGTCTCTCAAATGAAGCGTCCGAGAAAGGCCCGCGTCCGCGGATGCTGCGGATTGCCGAGAACGTCCTCGGGCCTGCCCTGTTCGACGATATGGCCGCCGTCCATGAAGACGACGCGATCCGCCGCCTCGCGGGCAAAGCCGATCTCGTGCGTGACGACGATCATCGTCAACCCCTCTTTGGCAAGATCGCGCATCGTCGCCAGCACTTCGCCGACGAGTTCGGGATCGAGCGCCGAGGTCGGCTCGTCGAACAGCATGAGCTTTGGCTTGATCGCCAGCGCCCGGGCGATGGCCACGCGCTGCTGCTGCCCGCCGGAGAGCTGACGCGGATAGCTGTCCGCCTTCTCCGACAGGCCGACGCGGGCGAGAAGCTCGAGCCCGAAAGCCGTTGCCTCTCGGCGCGGAACACCGTGCACGCCGATCGGCGCCTCGATGATGTTCTGCAGCGCGGTCATGTGCGGGTAGAGGTTGAACTGCTGGAAAACCATGCCGATCTTGCGCCGCTGCACGGTGATCGCCCGCTCTGAAAGCTTATTCAGGCGGTCGTCCTTGAGGCGGTAGCCGATCTGCTCGCCGTCGACGGCGATCGAGCCCTGGTCGATCGATTCCAGATGGTTGATGCAGCGCAGGAAGGTGGACTTGCCGGAGCCCGACGGGCCGAGCACGACGACGACCTCGCCGGGCGCCACGTCGAGATCGATGCCTTTCAGTACCTCAAGATGGTCGAAGGCCTTGTGGACGTTGCGGGCTTCCACCAGCGGACGCGTCGAGGTCTCGCTCATCGGCTTGGCTCCTCTGCTGCGGCCAAAGCGGGTGGGACGGCCTCGGCCTTCGGCTTCTTCGCCGCCGGCGCCGAGTTGCGTTCACCGCGACCGTAATAGCGCTCGATGAAGCCCTGGCCGACGTTCAGCACGGAGGTGATGACGAGATACCAGGTCACCGCCACCAGTAGCATCGGCATGACCTCGAAGGTCGAGTTGTAGATGGTCTGCACGGAATAGAGCAGGTCCGCCATGGCGATGACGCTCACCAGCGAGGTCGCCTTGACCATGGAGATCAGCTGGTTGCCGGTCGGCGGCACGATCGAGCGCATGGCCTGTGGGATGATGATGCGGCGCAAGGCGCGGCCGCGCGTCATGCCGAAGGCGGCCGCGGTCTCGACTTGCCCCTTGTCCACCGACAGAAGGCCACCGCGGATGATCTCGGCCATGTAGGCCGCCTCGTTCAGCGCGAGGCCGACGATGGCCGCGGTGATGGGGGTGATGAGGTCGTTGGTGTTCCAGCTGGCGAGCGTCGGGCCGAACGGGATCGCGATCGAGATCTCCGGGAACAGGGTCGACATGTTGTACCAGAAGATCAGCTGGACCAGGAGCGGCGTGCCGCGGAAGAACCAGATGAACAGGCCGGCCAGCGTGCTCGCCAGCTTGTCGTTGGACATGCGGGCGATGGCGAGCAGCAATCCGAGGGCGGTGCCGAGCGCCATGGCGACGACCGTCAGCCAGAGGGTGACGGTGAGGCCGCGCAGAACCGTTTCCTCGGTGAGGTAGGACAGGACGATTGGCCAGCCGAAATTGTCGTTGTTGGCGACGATCCAGGCGAAGTTCGCCGCGATGAGGAGCGTCAGCCCCCAGAGGACCAGCCGGTCTGTCCGAAACGGCCTGTGTGCCGTCGCGACGTCGCGCAGGCCGTCTCTCGTGCTGCCGGATGGCGGGGCCGGAACGGTGGTCCCCCCACTCACTGTGGCGACTTGCCGGCGAGGTTGATGCCGGCCTTCTCGATCATGTTGTTGCCCAGGCCCCATTTCTTCATGACCGCGGCATAGGTGCCGTTGTCCATGAGGATCTGGAGGCCGTCGCGCAGGATGCCGCCGAATTCGGAACCCTTGGGCACGACGGCGCCCTGGTAGAGGTTCTCGAAGCCGTTCTTCTCGCCAACGCCGGAAAGCTCCAGCTGGCCGTTCGCCTGTTCGACGAAGTAGGTCAGCGGCGCCTGCGACGAGAAGAAGGCGTCCGAGCGCTTGGAGCGGACCGCAAGGATCGACGTCGGCTGGTCGGAGAAGGACTGGACCTCGATGGCTTCCTTGCCGTCCGCCACGCACTTCGTTGTCTGGCCCTTGATCACCCTTTCGGCGGAGCCGCCGGCCATGACCGCAATCCGCTTGCCGCAGGCGGTGTCCAGCGAGACGATGCCCTCCGGATTGCCCTTGTGCACGGCGAAGACGACGTATTCCTGCACCCAGTCGACGAAATCATTGGCCTCCTGGCGGGAGACGAAGTCGCCGGTCGGGCCGAAGGCGAACTGGTAGCGGCCGGAGTTCACGCCGGACAGGAGAGCCGGCAGGCCGCCGACGGTCGCATGGGTGATCTTGATGCCCAGGAGTTCGCCGATGGCGTCGGACAGATCGGCGCTGGCGCCGGTCATGCCGTTGGCGGAGACGATCTCATAGGGCGGGAAGGAGCCGTTCGTGACTGAGATCATGGTGCCCGCCTTCTGGATTTCCGCGGGAAGCCGGGCGCGCAGGGCCTCGTTGACCTCCTGCTTGGCGATCGCTGCCTCCTGTGCGGAGGCGGTGCCCGTCAGCAGCGTGGCGAGGAGGGCGGCGGAGGCGATAAGCTTCATGGGCATGCTGTTCCCCTAGGATTTAGATGACGGGCGTGCGGATGGTTCAGGCGAGTTCCGGCCGGACGAACCGGCGGTTGGCGAGGACAGGCAGAACGGCGCGGGCATGAGCGATGCGGGCCGGGTCGATCTCGGCCAAGACCAGGCAAGGCCCTTCGACGGCCTTGACGACGGCGACGCCGAGCGGGTCGACCACCATGCTGGCGCCGATGTTGCGCTCGCCGCATTCGCCGACGGCGACGACGTAGCAGGTGTTGTCGAGGGCGCGCGCCGTCACGAGAACGTCCCAGTGCGCCTCCTTGCCCGGACCCTTTACCCAGGCGGCCGGCAGCACCAGGACGTCGGCGCCGTCGACGGCGAGGCGGCGGGCAAGCTCGGGAAAGCGCAGATCGTAGCAGGTCATCGGGCCGAGCTTCAGCCCGTCAACGTCGATAAGGTCCGGCACCGCGTCACCGGGCACGACGTTGGTCGACTCGCGCCCGGTGAAGGCGTCGTAAAGGTGGAGCTTGTGGTACTGCGAGACGATGGCGCCGTCGCGAAGGGTGACGAGGTTGTTGTGTACCCGCTCGCCGTCCGTCGGGACATGTACGCACATCATAATCGTCAGGCTGTGGCCGCGGCTCGCCGCGAGCAGCTGCGCCATGAACGGGCCATCGAGCGGCTGGGCGGACTTGCGCACCAGCGCGGGGTAGGTGATGTCGCGGGCGAGGATGCCCTCCGGCAGCACCAAGAGGTCGGCCCCGCCGGCGACGGCCTCGGAGATCAGCCGCACGCAGGTGTCGGCATTCTCCTGCCAGACCTTGGCGACCGCGAACTGGCCGAGAGCGACCCTCATGCCGGCACCCCCGCAAAGGCCGAGACACCCGGGAAGAGATCGCCGGGCGACAGCCGTTTCGGCAGGATTCCCTGGACATGGAGTTCCTCGGCGAAGTCGCGGATCATCCGGTCGTTTGCCACCAGGCCGTTGGCGTTCCAGTCTTCCGGCAAGTCGCGCGACACGCGGCGGAGCTCGTCGATCATCCACGGCGTGGTATCGGCATACTTGCGGCGCTTCTGCAGCCAGACGCGCTGCGACTCGTCGATCAGCGTGCTCAGTTCCTCGGCAAGCCAAGGGTGTTCGTCCGCGATCCCGGCCTTGAGCCCGATCAGATGCATGCCCGGGACATAGCCGACATCGTTGAAGTAATCGATCTCGGCGCCACGAAAGTCTTCCACGACCTGCCGGAACTTCGAGCCCTCGTCGAAGAAGCCGTCGGGCATGAACGGCGTGAACACCGCATCGAGCGAACCGTCCTCCAGGGCTTCCATCATCGGGCGCTCGCTTGGCATGGCCTCGATCCGTCCGGGGCGACCGAAACCATCGAGGCGATCCGTGATGGGATGCGCGGCGGTCAGGCGGCCGGCAAACCAAAGGGCGTCGTCGACGCCGACGCCCTCGCGGCGCAAGGCTGCCCGTGTCCAGGTGTTGCCCGAGTCCCGCCAGCCGGTGACGCCGATGCGCTTGCCGGCGAGCTGGCCGAGCATGGTGATGCCGCTCGACTTTGCGGTGATGATGCAGCGGTGGCGAAAGCCGCGCATGATGAAGTTCGGAATGCCGAAAACGCTGTCGTCGCCGTCGGCGCGCAGCTGGGCGTAGCGGCTGAAGGAGGTTTCGGCAGCGTCGTAGGTCGGGTCCTTGCCGACATGGGCGATCAAGGTGCCGACGCGATTGACGGTGAGGTCGAGTCGCGCAGAGGCGACGTCCCCCAGCGCCAGAGGGGTAAGGTAGTCCCAGTCCCGGACGGCCAATCTAAGCATTAAAGCCATACACTTACCTGCTCTCTCGCAACATTCGCGCCACGCTTGTGATAAATGTTCAGACCTCCCCGTACAAATGCTATTACGTACCTGAACATTCGAAAGAGCGAACAAAATGAGCGATGTCGGTTCCGCCGTCTGGTTTGCGGAAAAGATAGGCAACAGGACGATGCGCGGGATCTCGCGCGAGACCAGCGCACTGATCCGGATGGGATCGCTGCCGGTCGGCACCAAGCTGCCGCCGATCCGTGCGCTCGCCTTCGTGTTGGGGGTCAGCCCGGCGACGATCTCGGAGGCCTGGAGCGAGTTGCGGCGCCAGAAGATCATCTCCGGTCGCGGCCGGAACGGCACCTTCGTCAGCGGCGACCGGTACGGGGCCAAGCCGGAGCGGCTGGCGAGCTCGGGGCATTACGGCGCCGACGTGCTCGATATGTCAAAGGCCGTTCCCGACGTCCGCCTGCTGCCGCCGCTTGCGGAGGCTCTCGCCTACGGCGCCTCGGCCGAAAACCTCAACAGTTACGACCGCATCCGCATCCTGCCGGAGCTGGAGGACGCGGTTCGACCGACATGGCCCTACGAGCCGGGGGCATTCCTCGCGACGAATGGCGGCTACAACGCCGTCTACGCTCTGCTTCATGCGCTGGTCGTGCCGGGATCGCTCGTTGCCATCGAGGATCCGACGGCCATGCGGCTGCTCGATATTCTCGAGGATCTCGGCGTTCACATCCTGCCGGTGGAATGCGATGCGGAGGGGCCATTGCCGGCCTCGCTCGCCGATGCCCTGTCGCGCAAGCCGGCAGCCTTCCTGTTCCAGCCCCGGTTGCATTCGGTTACCGGCAGGACCGTCGGAGCGGCGCGCCTCGCCGCGCTCGGCGACGTGCTCGACGGCAGCGACACACTGATCATCGAGGACGACGGGGTTGCCGATATCTCAGGCGCGCCGCGGCAGTCGCTCGGCGGCCGCTTTCCCGACAGGGTGGTTCACATCCTCTCCTATTCGAAGACGCTCGGTCCCGATCTCCGCCTGGCGGTGCTCTCCGGCTCGGCCGTCATCGTCGAGCAGATCCAGTCCTACCGCAGCTTCAGTGCTGGCTGGACAAGCCGGGTCCTGCAGGCGGCCGGTGCCTGGCTGATGCGTGAGCCCGCCATTGCCGATAGTCTGGCGCAAGCGCGAGGCCTCTACCAGCAACGGCGCGACGCTCTCGCCGACGCGCTCCGCCGGCGGCACGTGCCGGTCGCGGAGGGAGCAGGGCTCTGCGTCTGGCTTCAGGTGCCGTCGGAGCCGTTCGCCTTGGTCACGCTGGCGGCGCGGGGCATCGCGGTGCATCCCGGCACGAAGTTCTCGGTGCTTCCGATCAGCAGCATCCGGATCGCGACGGGCAGCCTGACAGACCGATGCGAGGAGGTGGCGGAGGCGCTCGCCCTCGCCTGTTCGGTGGAATAGATGAGGAAAGCCAAGCGGCGCCGGCGATCCCGCTTGTTGGCCGCATCGCCTGCCGTCTAGGTTGCTGCGGGCAAGAATGCTCTGGGCTTGAGACAATAAGGAATGGTGGCGATGGCGTTGAAAATGCGGGTCGTGCTGGCGGCGCTGGCCGTTGTTTCATCCTGGCCGGCGACGGCTGCGGAGACCGCCTCCCGGCTCGACGACGTCGCCGGCCGCAAGGTGCTGAACATCTGCACCACCGGCGACTATCGGCCGTTCTCCTACCGTCCCGACGGCGCCAATGACTTCGTCGGGATCGACATCGATCTCGGCCGCTCGCTGGCCAAGTCCCTGGAGGCCGAGCCGGTGTTCATCCAGACCAAGTGGTCGGACCTGATGGCCGACTTCAAGGCCAAGTGCGACATCGCCATGGGCGGCATCTCGGTGACGCTGGCGCGCCAGCGCGACGCCTTCTTCAGCGAGATGTACCTCGTCAACGGCAAGGCGCCGATCGTGCGCTGCGGCGATCTCCAGAAGTACCAGACGGTCGAGGCCATCGACCAGCCGGAGACACGCGTCATCGTCAATCCGGGCGGCACCAACGAGAAGTTCGCGCGGGCCAGCCTTGGCAAAACTCAGATCCAGCTGTTTCCTGACAACCGCGTGATCTTCAAGGAGATCCTCGAAGGCCGCGCCGACGTGATGGTGGCTGAATCCGTCGAGGTGAAGCTGCAGGAAAAGCTGCATGACGGGCTTTGCGCGGTGAACCCCGACAAGCCGCTGCAGTACGGCGAGATGGGCTTCCTGCTGCCGCGCGGCGACGTCGTCTTCAAGGCCTATGTCGACCAGTGGCTGCATCTCGCCAAGGCGAGCGGCGAGTTCGACCGGATCTTCCAGTCCAACATGAAGTAAGAGCCCGGGCCTCGGCCTACGGGCTGCGCCGCGCTACCGGTTGTCCAGCCCGTTGGCAGTGCGCTCGGCACGGATCGCCTCGGCTTCGCGGCTGATCTGGTCGCGAAGCTTGACCAGCCCGGCGCGGGTGGCGGCCCTCGGGGCGGCCGGAAGCGACGGGTCGGGATAGGCTTCGTCCCAGGCCAGCACCGCGTCGATCGTCCGCCCGAGCTCGGCAGTATCGCCGAAAGCCCAGCCGTTGACGGACGGCCCGATCGTCTCGATCAGCGACGCGAACAAGGCGGGCTCGCCCGTCGGATCCTGGCCGGGATCGGCGGTAAGGCGCGTGCGCCAGCGCAGCTGCCCGGCATAATACCAGAAGCTCGCCTCCTTCTGCTGCCCGGCCGCCATCAGCGGCGGCGCTTTCAGCATCAGTTGGCTCGGATGGAGCGCTGCGGCGGTCTCGGCGCCCGCGGGAAAGTCGTCAGCCCGTGCGAGCGTCGGCGCAGCGACCAAAAGGAGGACGATGAGGCTCCGGCGGAAAAAGCGGTAGGCCGTACGAGGGGGCATGCGGAGCCTGTCTTTCGGTGCGCGCATGCGGGAAGGATGCGTCTTCCCATCGATGATCGCGCTCTTCGGCGGGAGAGACAAGGGCTGTGGATGGGCGGGTCCGCTGGATGGCGGCGCGTTGACACAAGGCCTCTGCCGCCCGAGAGGCGGTGTAGAGACAATGGACGGTATCGCAACCCTGCGGTGCTGAGTTCCCCTTCGGCCGGCGCATTCGCTGTCGACCAGCGCATCCCCCCCTCGAAAGGCATTACCATGTCCCTCCTTCCGCGACTCGTGCTCGCCCTCCTCGCCTCCGTGATCGTCGGTGGTGCCTACATGGCCTTCGATCGGTCCCGGGATGCTGAGTGGGTGGTGTCGCCGGCGGCCATCGCGGCGGCGAAGGCGGACGGCAAGCTTGGCGTCGAGGACGGCCGCGGCTCGGTCACCATGCTGCCGGTCCGCTCGGAGACGGCGGATGTGCTGCCGGTCAAGTGGGCGGTGGCCGGTTTTGCTGCCTTCGCCCTCGTGTTCGCCGTGACGCGCCGTCGTCTTCCCGCCAAGCCGCGCTGACGGACCCGTCGCCGCGCGGCCTTGCGCTGCAGGCGAGGCCGCACACGGCACCAAGCTGGCGCGGCGCATCTGCCACGACGGCGGCGGCTCTTCTAAAAGTGTCCGGCAAGCCCTTGCCATCATTCGAGAAGTTTCATCATGGTCGCGCCATTCATCCGGGCGCGTCCGTCCGGTTCCGCGTGCCCTCGGAAGAGGTGGACGGCAGCGCCGAAACGGGGGTCGATCGATTGGTGAAAGACGCATGAGGCTTCAACGCATTCTCGTCGGCGTCGCGCTGGTTCTCGCCGCGGGTGCTGCCGGTTTCGGCGCCCTGGCGTGGCGCGCCGAGATCGCGGCAGCCGAGCCTCCGGCGGTCGGGGCATTCGACGCCGCCGTCATCCGCCAGGGCGAGCAGCTTGCCGCCATCGGCAACTGCATCGTCTGCCACACCAAGCCCGGCGGCGAGGCTTTTGCGGGTGGCCTCGCGCTGCCGACGCCTTTCGGCACGATCTACGCCACCAACATCACGCCGGACCCCGCCACCGGCATCGGTCGCTGGTCGGAGGCAGCCTTCGGCCGCGCCATGCGCGAGGGCGTCGACCGCGAGGGCCGTCACCTCTATCCCGCCTTTCCGTTCGATCATTTCACTAAAATCACCGACGCGGACAACCGCGCGCTCTACGCCTACCTGATGACCCGCACGCCGGTGGCGGCGGCGGCGCCCGCCAACGAGATGCCGTTCCCGTTCAACATCCGGCTGGCCATGGCCGGCTGGAAGCTGCTCTTCCTCGACAAGGGCCCCTACGAGAACGATCCCGCGCACGACGCCGTCTGGAACCGCGGCGCCTATCTCGCCGAGGGCCTCGGCCATTGCGGCGCCTGCCATACCCCGCGCAACCTCCTCGGCGCCGAAAAGGCCGATGCGCATTTCGCCGGCGGAGAGGCCGAGGGCTGGACCGCCTATGCGCTGAACGGCGCGTCGCCGGCGCCGATCCCGTGGACCGTCGACAGCCTGACGCACTATCTCTCGACCGGCTGGGAGGCGCAGCATGGCGTCTCGCGCGGCTCGATGGCGCCGGTCACCGGCAATCTCGCCTCCGCATCGCCCGAGGATGTCCGGGCGATCGCCACCTACGTCGCCTCGGTGATGGGAGAACCATCGCCGGAAAAGACGGCGAAGGCCGAAGCGCTGAAGGCGCTTGCCTCTCCGCCGCCGGTTCAGACGCAGTCCGCCGGCAGCCAGTCCGTTCCGCCGGCAGCCAAGGCGAGCGATCCGGGTGCGGCGATCTACGCTGCCGCGTGCTCCAGTTGCCATGATGCGGGGCGCCCCGTGCCCTATGGCGGCCTGCCGCTGCGCTTCAGCACCGCGGTCTACGGGCCAAGCCCGCAGAACCCGATCAACGTCGTCCTCTACGGCCTTCCCGCCGCAGAGGGCGAGGCGGGGCCGATGATGCCGGGCTTTGCCGGCTCCCTCGACGACGACCAGATGGCCGCTTTGCTCGGCTACATCCGCAAGACGTTCAGCGACCAGCCGGCCTGGACGGACGTGAAGGCCGCCGTCGCCGAGATCCGGGCGGGCCATGCGGACACGCAGCTGCGCGCCTCCGACGGCACGTCGTCCGCCCCCGCCAACCCGACGAGACGAGAAACAGCATGGTAGCCCTCACCGTCAACGGCCGGTCGCACCAGATTACGTCGGAGCCCGATACCCCGCTCCTCTACGTCCTGCGCGACGAGCTCCAGCTCAACGCCGCCAAATATGGCTGCGGTCTCGGCCAGTGTGGCGCGTGCACGGTGATGGTCGATGGCGAGGCGGTGCTGTCCTGCGTCGTGCCGGTGATGCTGCTGGATGGCCGGCAGGTGACGACGGTCGAGGGCCTCGGCACGGTCGACGCGCCCGGCCCGATGCAGCAGGCCTTCATCGAGGAACAGGCGGCACAGTGCGGCTACTGCATCCCCGGCATGATGATGCGGGCCCAAGTTCTGCTGCAGCGCAATCCGGCGTCTTCCGAGGCGGACATCCGCGCGCACATGGAGCCGAACCTCTGCCGCTGCGGGACCCATATGCGGATCGTCGCCGCCATCAAGCGGGCGGGAGCGCTGATGCAGATCGCCTCACCGAAGCAGACGGGGAGCGCGAGCTGATGGCGACCTCGTCCACTGGCATCAACCGCCGCACCTTGCTCATGGGCAGCGGCGCCCTCGTCCTCAGCTTTTCCAGCGGCGCGCTGGCGCAGACACCAGAGAAGGCCGGCGACGAGACGCAGAATTTCGAGGCGACGCCGGAAGCCGCCCCGGATCTGCCGGGAAGCCTCAAGACGACGCCCGACCTAGATTCCTGGATCCGGGTCGACGCCGACGGGGCGGTGACGGTGTTCACCGGCAAGGCCGAGCTCGGGCAAGGCATCAAGACCGCCATCCTGCAGATCGCCGCCGAGGAGCTGGAGGTGCCGTTCGAGCAGCTGACGCTCGTTGGTCCCGACACCGCCCGCAGCCCGAACGAGGGGTTCACCGCCGGCAGCCATTCGGTGCAGGACAGCGGCACCGCGGTGCGCAATGCGGCCGCGCAGGTGCGCGAAATCCTCCTCGGTCAGGCGGCCCTGCGCCTGTCGCTGCCGGTCGAAGGCCTGCGCGCCGAGGCCGGCGCTGTGCTGTCGCCCGACGGGCGGCGGCTCGGCTATGGCGAGTTGGTCTCGGCCGAGCTCATCCATGTCCGCGCCCAGCCGACGTCGCGGCTGAAGCCGGCGGCCAGCTTTCGCGAGATGGGCAAGCCGCGGCAGCGGATCGACATTCCCGGCAAGGTCACCGGCGGCGCCGCCTATGTCCAGGACATGCGCCCGGAAGGAATGGTGCACGGCCGCGTCGTCCGGCCGCCGAGCCCCGGCGCGGTCATTCGAAGCGCCGATCTCGCGCCCGTTGAGGCGCTGCCGGGCGTCCTCAAGGTCATTCGCAACGGCAACTTCATTGGCGTCCTGGCCGAGCGGGAATGGCAGGCGATCAAGGCCATGCGCACGCTCTCGACCCTCGTCGTCTGGGACGAGCGGCCGGGCCTGCCGGCGATCGCGACGCTTCCGGCTACCTTAATGGCGATGCCGCACGAGGACGGCATCGTTGCCGACGAGGGCCAGCCCACCCCGGGCGTGCGCCGGCAGGAGGCCACATTCACGCGGCCTTACCAGCTGCACGGCTCGATCGGGCCATCCTGCGCGCTGGCCGTCCTCACCGACGGCGTGACGACGGTCTGGACGCACACACAAGGGGTCTATCCCGACCAGAAGGCCATCGCCGAGATGCTGGGCGTCGAGATCGACAAGGTGCGCTGCATCCATGCCGAGGGCTCCGGTTGCTACGGCCACAACGGCGCCGACGATGCGGCGGCCGATGCCGCGCTTCTGGCGCAGGCGTTGCCGGGTCGGCCGGTGCGGCTGCAGTGGATGCGTGAGCAGGAACATGCCTGGGAGCCGTTCTCGCCGGGCATGGTGACGAAGGTCCAGGCCGGGCTGGACGATCAGGGATCGGTCGTCGACTGGACCTACGAGGTCTGGAGCAGCACGCACAATTCCCGGCCGGGAACGGCGGGCGCGCTCCTGGCCGCGCAGCACATTGAGACACCGTTCACGCCGAACCCGCCGAAACTGCAGATCACGCCCGAGGGCAATGGCGACCGCAACTCCAACCCGCTCTACGCCTTCCCCAACCGAAACGTGGTCTGGCATTTCCTCACCGAAATGCCGCTGCGGGTCTCGGCGCTCAGGGGGCTCGGCGCCTACATGAACGTCTTCTCGATCGAGAACTTCATGGATGATCTCGCGGCTTCCGCAAATGCCGATCCGGTGGAATACCGCCTGCGTCACCTTCAGGATCCGCGGGCGCGCGACGTCGTCTCGCTGGCCGCCGAGAAGTTCGGCTGGAAGGCCGGGCAAAAGCCGCCGCAGAACCATGGCTATGGCTTTGCCTTCGCCCGCTACAAGAATCTCGCCGCCTACTGCGCGGTGGCGATGGAGGTGGTGGTCGAGCCCGATACCGGCCGGGTGCGGATGCTCAGGGCGAACGCCGCGGTCGATGCCGGCGAGATCGTCAACCCCGACGGCGTGCGCAACCAGGTGCAAGGCGGCATCGTCCAGGCGGCCAGCTGGACGCTCTACGAGGGCGTCACCTTCGACGATACGAGGGTGACGAGCGTCGACTGGTCGACCTACCCGATCCTCCGGTTCGACGCCCTGCCGGCCTCGGTCGACGTCGAGATCATGCCGCGGCCGGGCACGCCCTTCCTTGGCGCCGGCGAGTGCGGGCAAGGGCCGGGCGGCGCCGCGCTCGCCAATGCCGTCACCCACGCGACCGGACGCCGCATCTACGACCTGCCGCTCAACCGCGAGCGGGTGCTCGCGGCCTGCCGGCGTGAGGTTTGAGGGTCGCCCTGGAATGCCGCCGGTTTGATCGGGCGCTGACTGTCGGCTGCGCGGGACTTGTCCATATCCCTGCCGAACCAGCAGACATCGATCGGAACGCGCTTGCCACCCCATTACCTCGTCGTCGCCAGTGAGACCGCAGACCAGCGGGAGGAGCGCCGCCAGGACGTCGGCGCGACCTCCAGCGAGACCTTCGCAGAGACGCTGGCGAGCCTCGTGCCGGGGTGCCGCGTCGACGAGATGTCCTGCGTCGACGGCAACACGCCGCCGTCGCTTGCGCATCTTCGGCGCTACGACGCGGTCTTCCTGTCGGGCTCGCCGATCAGCATGAACAAGGAAACGCCGGAGACGCTGGAGGCTGCCGCCTTCATGCGCCGCGTCTTCGAGTCCGGCGTCCCTTCCTTCGGCTCCTGCGCGGGCCTGCAGATCGCAGCCGTCGCGGCCGGCGGCGCGACCAAGCCGCGAGAGCCGCGGACGGAAGCCGCCTTCGCACGCGGCATCGTTGCTACCGATGCCGGCCGCGACCATCCGCTGCTGCAGGGGAGGCCGCTCGCCTGGGATGCGCCGGCCATGCACTCGGACGAGGTGGCTGAGCTACCCGCTTCGGCGCTGATACTGGCGAGAACCACGACCACCCCGATCCAGGCAGCGGAGATCCGCCACGCCGGCGGAACGTTCTGGGGTGTCCAGTATCACCCCGAACTGACGCTCGCGGAAATCGCCGCTGCGTTGCGCCGGCAGTCGGACGAGCTTGTCGACGAAAAGCTCGCGGCCGACGACAGCGCCGTCTTCGACCATGCCGGCCGGATCGACGCCCTCGATGCCGATCCCGAGCGAAAGGATTTGGCCTGGCAGCTGGGTCTCGACAGGCAAGTGACCGACGCCGACTTCCGGATGCGCGAAATACGCAACTTCATCGACAGCGCTTCCTCGCTCCGGGCCCCCAATGCCTTGGCCACGCTGGCCGAGACTGCCTAGCCAGCCCGCCGGTGCGGCGATCGAGATGGCGCTGCGTTCAAAGATGGCGCTGGAGCAGCGCCTTCACATCGACCCGCGCCTTCAGCCGGGCAGCCAGGAGGTAGGTGCCGCCGAACTTGCGCTGGAGGAAGAGCGCGTCGGTGGGGGGAAGGCGCCATCCGTCACGCTCTCCGGCAAACTCCATGCCCTGTTCGCGCAGGTCGCCGAGGATTCGCGTATCGCCGAAGTCGAAAAGCGCCGAGCGCATCAGGGGCTCGGCTGCTCGGTCGAACATCGCCATCACATTGTCCTGGTGGCGCTGCGGCACGGACGCGTCGATCAGACCCATCGAGGTCAGGGCCGCCTTCACGGCTGGCCGGTCGTTGGCGAGCGTCGCCTTGGCAAGGCGTCGGCAATCTTCTGAGAATGCTTCCGAGAAGGCCCGCGTCGCGCCGAAGTCGAGGAGGACGACCCGGCGGCTCTCCCGATCATAGCGGTAGTTGGCCAAGTTCGGATCGGTCTGCATCAGCCGGAAGGTGAAGAGCTCGCGAAACGAGAGGTCGAGGAGGAGCGCGGCCACGCGGTCGCGCTCCTCCTGCGGGGCACTCTCCAGCGTTTCGATCGGCACGCTGTCGACATAGTCCATCGCCAGCACTTCGGGGCCGCTGAGATCGCGGTGGACGGCCGGGAGCCTGAAGTCCGGATCGTCCCCGAGGAGGCCGGCGAAGCGTTCGAGGCAATCGGCCTCGCGCCCGTAGTCGGCTTCCTCGTGCAGCTGCCGCTTCGCCTCGCCGAGCAGCGGGGCGACGTCGAGGTGCCGCGGCACCATGCCGGACATCCGCAGCAGCGTCGCGACATTGTCGACATCGCTGTCGATGCTGCGACGGACGCCGGGATACTGGATCTTGACGGCAAGATCCCGGCCGTCGCGGGTGAAGGCCCGGTGCACCTGGCCGATCGAGGCGGCCGCGATCGGCCGGAACGAAAAACTCTCCAGCCGCTGCTGCCAGCCCGGCCCCCAGGCACCGTCGAGCACCGCCTGCACCTGCTGGCGCGGCATGGGCTCGGCATCGGCCCGCAGCCGCGCCATGATGGCCCCGAGCTCGGGCGGCAGGATGTCGCCGGCCTCCATCGAGATCAGCTGGCCCATCTTCATCGCCGCCCCGCGCAACTGTGCCAGCTGTTCCGTCACCCTGACGACATTGGCCGGGGTCAGGAGCAAATCCTCCAGACGGGGACGGTCGCCCCGCGCAAACCTCCGGGCGCCATCCAGCAGCATGCCCCCGGCAATGCCCGTCGCCATGCCACCCAACCGCGCCAGCCGCGACAGACGGCGGCTGGGAACCGGGGAGCCCGACGATGGGGGATTTCGAGGCGCCACGGCGTCAGCCCTTGCGAGAGAAATGGACAGGCGGCCTGGCGGGCCGCGTACAACCGCATCTGGCCCTCGACCATGACAAGGCAACGGCGGAGGGCTGCGACCCTTCGTCTGGCGGGCCGGCGGCGCACAGGCTGAACGTCTGGCGCCGGCCGGTCGCTTGCGCCCGTCGAAGGTGGCGCCTTTGGGCAGGATGGCGAAAACTGTTATTAGGACGCCATGCTTTGCATTCTATTTTGCCGATCCGCGGTTTCATGTTTAGAGGAATGCAACTCTTCGGCGTGTTACTGGCGGTATGGATAGCTTCCTTATCAATCTTGCGAGCAGCCACTCGCCGCTCTTCGTCGTCGGCGCTGCCCTCATCTGCGCGATCACCGCCTGGTTGATCCTGTCTCTGCTTGAGCAGGCCAGCGTTTCGTCGGGGCGCCAGCGGCTCAACTGGCTGGCGGGCGTTGCCCTCGGCGGCGGCCTCGGGGTCTGGACGACCCATTTCATCGCGATGCTGGGCTTTCGGCCCGACTTTCCCCTCGGCTACAACGCCTCGATCACCGTCGCCTCCGCCATGATCGGCACCGGCCTCATCGGACTGCCGCTCGCCGCCACCGCGCTGACCGAAAACCGCCTTGTCCGGATCGGCTGCGGGGCCGTCGCCGGCGGAGGCGTGGCAGCCATGCACTTCACCGGCATGCTGGCGCCTCAGGGATGCATCGTCTCCCACTCGCCGACCGTCGTCATTTTCGCCACGCTGCTCGGCATCACGCTCTTCGCCCTTGCCTTCGCCATTCCCGCCCATCCGCGGTCGAAGGGCGTTGTGGCCGCCCTGATTGTTGCTGGCGTCTGCGCGGTGCATTTTCTGGCGATGACCGGGGTTTCGATCGCGCCGATCGCCGGCGGCGTTCTGGCGGGGGTCGACCATGTCACGCTCGGCACGGTCGTCGCGGTCATCGCCCTCTGTCTCTTCGCCACGGCCTCCAGCTCCGCGGTTTCCTCCGCCAAGCTGGAGGAGCAGACGCGGCAGGGCGTGCTCCTCAGTGCGGCGCTCAACAACATGTCCAACGGCCTCCTGCTGATCAGCCCCGCCGGCAAGGTCATCCTGCGCAACGACCGCCTTTTGAAGCTCTTCGGCATCGACGAAAGCCACGTGACGATCGGCATGTCGTTGCGCGAATACCTCAACCGCCTCGGCGTCCATCTCGGCTGGAGCGCCATGCGCATCAACCGGGTGATCGAGAACCACATCGCCTGGTTCGCCCGTTCCGACACCACCTATCTCGAGCATTCGCTCGACGACGGGCGGGTGATCAGCGTCGCCTGCCGGCCGATGAGCGGCGGCGGTGCGGTGCTCACCTATGACGACGTCACCGTCGAGCGGAAGGCGCAGAAGGATCTGGAGCGCCTCGCCTTCGTCGACTCGCTGACCGATCTTCCGAACCGCCGGGCGGTCAAGCAGGAGCTGGGCACGGCCTTGAATGTCGGCGAGGAAATCGCGCTGTTGTTCATCGACCTCGATCACTTCAAGACCATCAACGACACGCTGGGCCATGCCGTCGGTGATCAGCTCCTCATCGATGTCGGATACCGCCTGCGTGGGCTCTGTTCGCAAGGCGAGTATGTGGCACGGCTGGGCGGCGACGAGCTGGCGATGATCTCGCGGGGGACAGCGGACGAGGCCGTCAACCAACTGGCCGGGGCGATCGTGGCGGCCATTGCCGAGCCGTTCTCGATACGCGACCACAGCATCGTCATCGGCTGCACCGTCGGCGTCGCCACCACGCGGGACACGCGCGATGCCGATACGCTGATCCAGTATGCCGATCTCGCTCTCTTCCGGGCCAAGTCGAAGGGCCGTGGTCGGAGCCAGCTCTATGAGGCCGGCATGCAGGAGGCGGCCAAGGAACGGCGGCGGATCGAGGGGGATCTTCGTCTGGCGCTGTCTTGCAACCAGTTCAGCCTCGTCTTCCAGCCGCTGTGCCGTATCGCCGATGGCGCCATCATCGGCTTCGAGGCGCTGATCCGCTGGAGCCATCCGGAACACGGGCCGGTCCCCCCCGACCGCTTCATTCCGCTGGCGGAGGAAACCGGGATGATCCTCGAGATCGGCGAGTGGGCGCTCCGGGAGGCCTGCTTCCAGGCCGCGGCCTGGCCGGTCGACGTGCATGTCGCCGTCAACGTCTCGCCGGTGCAGCTTCGCAGCAAGGCATTCGTGCTGTCGGTCGCGAAGGCGCTGGCCGATTGCGACCTCAGCCCCTCGCGCCTCGAGATTGAACTGACCGAGACGGCGCTGGTCGAGGACGGCCTGCAGATCGCCGCCAGCCTTCAGGCGCTCCGCCAGCTCGGCATCCGCGTCTCGATGGACGATTTTGGGACCGGCTATTCCTCTTTCGCCCACCTCGTCGACTTCGACCTCGACCGGATCAAGATCGACCGGTCGTTCGTCCAGGCGGCGCCGGGCAAGGACAGCGCCCGCGCCGTGGTGCGCGCGGTCGTCCAGATGGCGCGGGACCTCGATGTCTTCACCATCGGCGAGGGCGTCGAGACCGCCGAGCAACTGGCGCTGCTGGAACGGCTCGGCTGCGACGCGGCCCAAGGTTACCTGCTCGGCCGCCCGATGCCGGCCGCCGCCGCCCGCGATCTCCTCCGCAGCCAAGCGGTCGAAAAGCAGGCCATCCGGGCCCACTGAGGCGCAAGCCAGCATCCGCTGGCCTTCCTCGTCAGACCGTGAGGTCGCCGGCCCCGCTGTCGATGTGCGGCGCCCAGAAGGCGATGCTCTCGGCGATGGCTGAAATCACCCGTCGGTCGTCCGGCTCGCGCTCCTTGAACGAGAGCTCGAGGCAGATCTCGTTGTCCGCGGCCCCGCCTTGCGCAAAGGCCTCCAAGAGCGCCGCCGGCTGGACGCGGCCGGTGGCGTTGTGCTCGGCGGTGAACGGGCGGTGGCCGCCCTTGTCCATCTTGCTCTGCTTGATGTGAATGATCGGCGAGACCCTCGGCACCGCGCGGGCCCAGGCATAGGGATCGGTGTCGTCGGGATCGGGCGAGGAGACGTCGCCATGGTCGATGTCGGCCATCATCCACATCGGGATCGCCATGTCGGCTGCCGTCAGCCGGTTCTGCAGCGCCATGGTTTCCGCGATGGTATGGCCGAACTCGCGGCCGACCGACATCGGCTCCCAGAAGACGGAGGTGAGGCCCGCCTTCTGCCCGTGCTCGGCGACCTCCGCCCAGCAGTCGATGGCGATGTCGATCAGCTTATCGCGCCGGCGGGGATCGTCGTAGTCGGCATAGGTGAAGATCGCGAACTGGGTGCCGACCGAGGTGCCGCCGAGGTCGGCGGTGATGTCGGCGAAGGTCTTGAACCAGTCGACATAGTAGCGGCGCACGTCGCGGTCGGGATGGCCGAAATGGTTTAGCCGTCCGTAAGGCCCGGTCATGCCGCTGGTCACGCGGACGCCGGTGCGCGCGAGCGCCGCGCCCATCTGACGGGTCAGCCGGCGGATCACCGGCGCTGGCCAGGACGGGTTGATGAACTCGTGCGTCAGTTGCAGGTCGCGGATCCTGAGGTCGCGGGCGACGGTGTCGATCAGGTCGTCCGGGTCGGCGAAGCGGTTGACCAGCGGATTGGTGTTCAGCGACAGCGTCAACGGCATGCGTTGGGTCTCCGGGAGAGGAACAAGCGGGGAGGGCAGCGGGTGGTCAGGCGGCGGACGAGAAGGTCTCGTCGAACCATTGCGTGAAGCCCGCCTGCTCGGCCGGGCTCATGTGCAGCGCCTGCTTGGTGCGCCGCCGCAGGACGTCCTCGGCGGTCTTCGCCCATTCCCGCGCGACGAGGTAGCGCACCTCGCTCTCGTAGAGCTGCGCCCCGAAATGCCGGCCGAGGCCCTCCATCGACTGCGCCGTGCCGATGATCTCGCGGGTCCGCGTGCCGTAGAGCCGGCCGAAATGCAGGACCAGCCCGCGCGGCATGAAGGGATAGGCCGCGCGCATGTCCTCGGCGAACTGGACGAAATCGGCATTGGCGATGTCGCCGCCCGGCAGCACCGCCTCCCGCGTCCAGCTGCCGCCGATCGAGGGGAAGAATTTCGCGATCTTCTCGATGGCGTGCTCCGAGAGCTCGCGGAAGGTGGTGATCTTGCCGCCGTAGATGCTGAGCATCGGCGCGCCGTCGCCCTCGTCGAGATCGAAGCTGTAGTCGCGCGTCACCGCCGAAGGATTGCCCTGGCCGTCGTCGAACAGCGGCCGGACGCCCGAGAACGTCTCGATCACGTCCTCGCGCCGCAGCTTTTCCTTGAAGTAGCGGTTCACCGCGGTCAGCAGGTAGTCGATCTCGGCCGCATCGGCCGTCACTTCCTCGGCGCGTCCCTCATAGGGAATGTCGGTGGTGCCGATCAGCGCCCGGTCGCCCTCGTAGGGGTTGATGAAGATCACCCGCTTGTCGTGGTTCTGGACGAGATAGGCGTGCTGGCCTTCCCAGAACTTCGGCACGATGATGTGGCTGCCCTTGACGAGGCGCACGTTGCGCCGGCTGTTGCGCCCCGCGACGCGGCCGACGATGTCGTTGACCCAAGGGCCGGCGGCATTGACGAGGCAGCGGGCCCGGACGGTGCGCACGGCGCCTGTCGCCTGGTCGGTCAGTTCGATCGTCCAGGCGCCGTCGACGCGGCGGGCGCTGGTGCAGGCGGTGCGGGTGAGCACCTCGGCGCCCTTGTCGGCAGCGCCGACGGCGTTGAGGACGACGAGCCGCGCGTCGTCCACCCAGCAGTCGGAATACTCAAAACCCTTCGGATACTTGTCGAGGATCGGGGCGCCCTCGGGGTCGCGGGTGAGGTCGAGGGTCCGCGTTCCCGGCAGGCGCTTGCGGCCGCCGAGATGGTCGTAGAGGAAGAGGCCGAGCCGGACGAGCCAGGCCGGGCGGTCGTCCGGGCTGTGCGGCAGCACGAAGCGCATCGGCCAGATGATGTGGCTGGCCGAGGCCAGCAGCACCTCGCGCTCGATCAGCGCCTCGCGCACCAGCCGGAACTCGTAGTATTCGAGATAGCGCAGGCCGCCATGCACCAGCTTGCCGGAGCGCGACGACGTGCCTTCGGCGAGATCCCCCTTTTCGCAGAGGATCACCGAGAGGCCACGGCCGGCAGCGTCCCGGGCAATGCCCGCGCCGTTGATGCCGCCGCCGATGACGAGGAGATCGACCATGGTTTCCGTCATCGGGCTCGTTCCGTCTTGTTCGTTATCACGGTGTCGGCAGGATCGGCCGACGGCGCGGTATCGGCGGTGTCCACCGACAAGAGGCTGTCGGCGGGTTCCGTGCCGGGGGGAGCGCCGGGATCGGCGCGCGGGGTCATTTGCCGCCCTTCGGCCATCGCCTGCCAGGTCGGCTCGAGCGCCCGGCGGGCGGTGGCGTAGACGGGGAAGAGGCGCCGATAGGTGCGCGCCAGCGCCGGGTCCGGCATCTCCGGCGGGCCGATCAGCGGCACCACCCATTCGGCGATGCAGGCTTCCATGTCGGGGTAGGCGCCAATGGCGACGGCCGCCATCATCGCGGCACCCGCGGCGCCCGCCTCCTCGCGCTCGGACACCCGCACAGGTGCGCCGACGGCGGCGGCGAGGACCGCGCGCAGTGCCCGCGATCGGGCCGCCCCGCCGGTCAGCCGGAGCTCGCGGGGCATGTCGCCCATCGCCGAGTAGCAATCGCGCGCGGCCATGCCGAGGCCCTCGACGACGGCGCGCAGCAGATCGGGGAAGCGGTGGCCGCTGGACAGGCCGATGAAGCCGGCTCGCGCATCGGAGTTGACGAAGGGGCCGCGCTCGCCGGCGGAAATGTAGGGGTGGTACAGGAGGGCGCCCGGCTCGCTCTTCGCCAGCCAGCCCTCGATCCGGCCGACCAGCTCGGCTTTCGGCACCGCGGGGCCGAATTCGGCGATGAGGTCGGCGGCAAGGCCCAGCGCCCAGTCGATGTTCAGCGTCGCCGCCATGTTGGTCTGGACTTGCGTCACGATCCCCGGCAGCGGCAAGGCGATGACGTAGCCCGTCCCCTCGGCGTTAAGGACGATGTCCTCGCTCCGCACGGCGCGCATGTGCACGCCGGTGGAGCCGACCGTCGAGCAGGCGGCGTCGCGATCGCCGGTGTGGACGCCGGCGCCAAGCGCCGTCATCACCATGTCGACATAGCCGAGGCTGACCGGCGTGCCCGCGAGAAGGCCCGTCGCGGCGGCGGCCCCGGCCGACAGCGGATGCGTCGTCATCGTGCCGTCGACGATCTCCGGCAGCAGCCCACGCCGGGCCCGCAGGCCGAGCCCGTCGATCACGGCATCGTCGTACTGGCGGTTGCGGAAATTGCCGAAAGTGAAGCTCGCCTCGGAAGGGTCGGTCGCCCTGATGCCGGTGAGGTTGAGGTAGAGCCAGTCCTTGCAGTGCAACGCGACCTCGGCGCGGTCCAGCAGCTCCGGCGCAACAGTCGCCATGTGCGCCAGCTGGGCGCCTTGCTGGCAGGTGTTGAGACCGGTGCCGGTCGCCTCGAAGCGCTGGCGCTCCGTCCCGAGCGCAGCCAGCCGGCGGACGGTCGGCGCCGAGCGGGCATCGAGCCAGAGCCAGGCATCGCTCACCGGTACGTTGTCGCGGCCGACGAGCCAGGTCCCGTCGCCTTGGCCGGTGACGGCAACGGCAGCGGTGCGCCGGGCGAGGTCCGTCACCTTGTCGCCGAGCGCCCGGAGCGCCGCGGCGCAGTCGTCCCAGGTCTGCCCGAGCGGCTGCGTCGCCGCGCCGTCGCTGGTCTCGGCGTATCGGTTGAGAACGGAGGCCGACGCCAGCTGCCGTCCGCTAAGGTCGAAGGCGACCGCCTTGATCACCGAGGTGCCGGCATCGATGCCGATCAGGATGTCAGCCATGCCGGCGGCTCCCGTCGTGAAGGGTCATGGCGTCAACGTTCATGGTGTCCGATCTTCCATCAGGGCCTTGGCCGACCGCTCGTCGGTGATCAGGCCCGTGAGGTAGCCGCTGTTCAGCACCGAGCGCATCGCGGCGATCTTGCTGGCGCCGCCGGCGAGAGCGACGATGCGTCGGCCGCTCAGCTGCTCCAGTCCGAGCGAGACGGTGCGGGCCGTCAGCGAGGTCTCCACCGGCCGGCCGGCCTCGTCGAAGAAGTGGCCGAGCATTTCGCCGACGCCGCCGCGCTCGCGGACTTCCTCGATCTCCTCGGTCGAGATCATCTGCGATGAGACGAGCTGGGCGTCAGGCTGAGCCGAGCCGAGGCCGATGAACATCAGGTCGGCGCTGAGGGCCAGATCGAAGATGTCGCTGACGCCCCGCTGGTCGCGCAGGATCGCCCGGTCGCCGGCGCTGTTGGCGAAGAACGGGATCGGCATGACATAGGCGGCAGCGCCCGTCTTCTCGGCCAGGCGGTGCATGACGTCGTGCGGGTTGGCGGCGTAGTTGCGGGTCAGGCCGCCGGTCAGCGAGACGAAGCGCACCGCGCCCGGATCGGTCCGCGGCATGTCGGCGACCGCGGCGGCCAGCGTGCGTCCGTGGCCGAGGCCGATGATGCCGCTCTTCAGCCGGTCGATTTGGCGGCCGAGAAAGGCCGAGCCGGCGGCGCCCAGCGCCCGCAGCGGCAGCCCGTCCTCGTAGAGGTCCGGCACCACTTCGCAGGAGGCGAGCCCAAAACGCTCCGCCATCGCGCTTTCGAGGAGAATGCAGTCGGCGATGTCGCCGACGATCGACACCTTCACCGCGCCGTTCTGATAGGCCCAGCTGATCAGCCGGTGCGCCTTGACGCTGGAGACGCCGAGCCGCTCGGCGACCTCGACCTGGGTGAGGCCGGCAGCATAGTGCAGCCAGGCCGCCCGGATGGCGAGGCTGTCGTCAACGTCCCGCTTCGTCCCGCCCCGCGCCATTCATTCGCCTTGCCGCACTGTGCAGTGCAATATCTTTCACAAAAAGAAATTTATTGCATTTTACGGCGACATGTCAACAATATCGGCGCAGCGTAAGCATACGCTCCAGCCGCGGCGGCAGACGTCGAAGGCATGGCGCGGGCCCGTCGGCAAAGGGTGTGCAACGATCGAAGGTCGTTGACGCACTGCCCGTGGAGGCGGGTCTGGCGGATGAGAGCACGGCTCGGATCTCGCCAGGCTCGAGGGCGGATCGGGGCGCGGCGATCAGGGCGGTCGACGGGCGGGAATGGGAGGCACGGAATGAACCAGAGCATCGCCAAGCGATCGAGGCCGGCGGTCAGCACGAAGACCGTCGTCGCATCGGTGTTCGTCATCGCGCTCCTTGCGGCGATGGCCCTCGACACGACGGTCGTCCACAAAGGCTCCGAGCAGGATGTCCAGGCCGACGTCTTCTCGGCGGAGGCTTTCGGCCCCGCGCATTTCCCCGAGGTCCAGGCCGACGTCGAGAAGCGGGCGACGGAAGCCGCGCCGCTCGCCGCCGCGATCGCCGCCGACAAGGCCGCCGCCGGCAAGCAGTACGGCGTCGCCGCCGGTGCCGGGCCGGTGATCCCCGTCAAGTTCACCGGCGTCGTCGGCGAGGGCAAGTCCGGCATCTACCCCGTGGCGGTCGAAGGCCTGCCACCGGAGGTGAAGGTGCGCGTCCAGACCGGTCCCGCGATCAACGGCACGGACCTGCGCGATGCCACCGGCAAGATCGTGTTCGGCCAGTTCGTCAACCAGATCGAATACCAGGACGCCGGCGCGGCCCTCAACAACGAGATGAAGAAGGTCGTCCTGTCCGGCCTCGATACCACGGGCCTTGCCGGCAAGACCGTCGAGGTCGTCGGCGTGTTCAAGCTGGTCAACCCGAAGAACTGGCTGGTCACGCCGGTGCGGATCCGCGTCCCATGAGCGCGGCGCTCACGCCCGCCATCGGCACGGTAACGCTCTCGGCCCGCAACGTCGCCAAGGCCTATGGCAACATCCATGCGCTGAAGGGTGTCAATTTCGACGTCCACCGCGGACAGGTGACGACGCTGTTCGGCGAGAACGGCGCCGGCAAGTCGACGCTCATGCGGATCCTATCGGGCGTCACCCCGCCGACCTCCGGCGAGATCCTCCTGGACGGGCAGCCGGTGACCTTTGCCAACGCGTCGGAGGCGAGGGCGCAAGGCATCTCGATCATCCACCAGGAGCTCAGCCTCGCGCCGAACATGAGCGTGCGCGACAACATCTTCATGGGCCGCGAGCTGCGAACCGCAACCGGCGTCGACTTCGCCGAGGAGGAGCGCCAGACCCGCCGGCTGATGGAGGAACTCGAGGAAGACATCGATCCGCTGACGCCAGTCGAGGATCTCCGCCTCGGCCAGCAGCAGATCGTCGAGATCGCCCGGGCCCTGTCGGTCAATTCCCGCATCCTGATCATGGACGAGCCGACCTCGGCGCTGTCGGCCTCCGAGGTCGAGGTGCTGTTCACGGTGATCCGCGACCTCAAGAGCCGCGGCGTTTCCATCGTCTACATCTCCCACCACCTCGAGGAGGCGCTGCAGATCACCGATCACGCCGTCGTCCTGCGCGACGGAGCGATGACCGCCTATGCCGAGCGCAAGGACATCGATCTCGAATGGATCGTGCGTAACATGGTCGGCGAGAACTTCGACCTCGGCTCGCCGCCGACCGGCCATGCGATGGGCGAGGTCGCGCTGTCGATCGAGGATGTCAGCATGCCCGATGCGGCCACTGCCGAGCGGTCCGTGGTCGACCGCCTGTCTTTGTCGGTGCGGACGGGCGAGATTGTCTGCATCTACGGCCTGATGGGTGCCGGCCGCACCGAGCTTCTGGAATGCGTGGCGGGCCGGGGCAAGGTCAGCGGCGGCCGCGTGCTCCTCGACGGGCAGGACATATCGCGGCTCACCATCGCCGAGCGCATCGGCCGGGGGCTGGTGCTGGTGCCGGAGGACCGGCAGCGCGACGGTCTCGTGCAGACGATGTCGGTCGGCGAAAACCTGTCGCTCGCCAGCATCGGCACCTTCACCAAGGGGCTCTTCACCTCCCGCAAACGCGAGCAGGGGCTGATCTCCGACGCCATCCGCAACGTCCACATCAAGACCGGTGGCGGCGAGGCCCCGATCGGCTCGCTGTCGGGCGGCAACCAGCAGAAGGTGGTCATCGGCAAGATGCTGGCGACCGGGCCGAAGGTCGTGCTTCTGGACGAGCCGAGCCGCGGCATCGACATCGGCGCCAAGGCCGAGGTGTTCCGCCTCCTCAGCGAGGGTGCTCAGAAGGGGCTGGCGGTGATCTACTCGACGTCGGAGGTCGGCGAGTGCCTCAGCATCGCCCACCGCATCATCGTCATGCACCGGGGCCGGATCTCCGCCGAGTTCGGTTCGGACGCCAGCAAGGAAGAGATCATGGCCGCCTCTGGCGAAGCCGTGGTCCACTGACCCTATGAGACATCCGGAGTTTCGGCCATGAGCGACACCACCAAAGCCAACAAGCGCTCCCGCCTGGAAGCGGCCGGCGACGGCGTGGACATCGGGCGCCTGCTGCTCGAGGGACGCGCCTTCTTCGCGCTGATCGCGATCATCGTCGTGTTCTCGGTGCTGTCGCCGTTCTACTTCTCGACCGCCAACTTCCTCATCATGTCCTCGCACGTGGCGATCTTCGGCCTCCTGGCCGTCGGCATGCTGCTGGTCATCCTCACCGGCGGCATCGATCTGTCCGTCGGCTCGACGCTCGGTCTTGCCGGCGTCATCGCTGGCTATCTCATGCAGGGCGTTTCGCTCGACTGGTTCGGCGTGGTGCTCTACCCGCCGGTCTGGGTCGTCGTGATCATCACTTGCGCGGTCGGGGCCTTCGTCGGCCTCATTAACGGGGCGCTGATCGCCTTCTTCAAGGTCCCGGCCTTCGTCGCGACGCTCGGCCTTCTCTACGTCGCGCGCGGCATCGCGCTCCTGATGACCAACGGGCTCACCTACAACAATCTCGGCGGACGGGAGGAGCTCGGCAATACCGGCTTCAACTCGCTCGGCTTCGACCGGCTGTTCGGCGTGCCGATCGGCGTCTTGATCCTCGCGGTCGTCGCCATCGTCTGCAGCCTGATCCTGACCCGCACCGCTTTCGGCCGCTGGGTCTACTCGACCGGCGGCAATGCGCGCGCCGCCGAACTCTCCGGCGTGCCGGTCAAGCGCGTCCAGGTCCTTGTCTACGTCATGTCCGGCGTCTGCGCGGCGATCGCCGGTCTCGTCCTGTCCTCGCAGCTGACCTCGGCCGGCCCGACCGCGGGCACGACCTACGAGCTGACCGCGATCGCCGCGGTGGTGATCGGCGGCGCGGCGCTGACCGGTGGCCGCGGCAACATCCGCGGCACCATGCTCGGCGCCTTCGTCATCGGCTTCCTGTCCGACGGGCTCGTCATCATCGGCGTCTCGTCCTACTGGCAGACCGTGTTCACGGGCTCGGTGATCGTGCTCGCCGTGCTGCTCAACTCCATCCAGTACGCCAAGCGGCCCAAGCGCGTGAAGGCCGCAGGCGTTCCACCGACTGCCTCGCAGGGAACCGCGGCCTGAAGGCCGCGGGCGAGGGGTACCGCCGGGATCACCGGCACAACGACAGATCAACCAGGGAGAGAGACTATGCTGAGCAGAGGTAAGAGCCTTTTGATGGCGGCGGCGGCCGCCTTGACGATTTCCGCGTTCGCGATGCCCGCCTGGGCCGCGGGGCAGATCTCGATCATCGTCAACGATCCGTCCAACCCCTATTGGCTGACCGAAGGCAACGTCGCCAAGGCCGCCGCCGAGAAGCTCGGCTACACCGCGACCGTCGGCGCCCACAAGGGCGACACCAACAGCGAGAGCAACCTGATCGACACCGCGATCACCAACCAGTCGGTCGCGATCATCCTCGATCCCGCCAACGCCGACGGCTCGGTCGGCGCAGTGCAGAAGGCCGTCAATGCCGGCATTCCGGTGTTCCTGGTCAATGCCGAGATTAATAAGGAAGGCCTCGCCAAGGCCCAGCTCGTTTCCAACAATGCGCAGGGCGCCGCGCTCGGTGCACAGCAGTGGGTCGAGAGCGTCGGCGACAAGGGCAAATATGTCGAGCTGTTCGGCTCGCCGTCCGACAACAACGCCCAGACCCGCTCCAACGGCTACGAGACCGTGCTCAGCCAGTATCCGGACCTCGAAAAGGTCGGCAGGGAAGTCGCCGACTGGGACCGCACCAAGGGCTACACCAAGATGCAGAGCCTGCTGCAGGCGAACCCCGACATCCAGGGCGTCATCTCTGGCAATGACGAGATGGCGTTGGGCGCCATCGCCGCGCTGAAGGAAGCCGGCAAGCTCTCGACCGTCAAGGTCGGCGGCTTCGACGGCTCGCCGGACGCCGTCGCCGCCGTGAAGGCGGGCGAACTCCAGTACACCGTGCTGCAGCCGGTCGCGATCTTCTCCGAGGAAGCCGTCAAGCAGGCCGACAGCTTCATCAAGACCGGCAAGACCGGCGTCGCCACCGAGAAGCAGCTGTTCGACTGCCTGATGATCACCAAGGACAATGTCGGCGACTACACCGGCCCGTTCGTCCTCAAGCAGTAACTTCAGGACGGGGGCGCCGCGCCGGCGCCCCCGTTTCCTCATCGGAAAGAACGCCATGCCCAGTCTGCTCGGCATCGACAACGGCCTGACGGTCACCAAGGCGGCGCTGTTCGATATCGACGGCACGCCGCTCTCGGTCGCCCGGCGCCGGGTGCCACAGTCGATCCCGCGCCCCCGTCACGTCGAGCGCGACATGGCGGGCCTCTGGAGCGCGACGGCAGAGGCCATCACTGAGGCCATTGCCGCGAGCGGCCGGACGGCGGACGACATTGTCGCGGTCGCCGCGACCGCCCATGGCGACGGTCTCTATCTCCTTGATCGCGACCGCCAGCCGCTCGGGCCCGGCATTCTCTCGCTCGACAGCCGCGCCGGCGACATCATCGATGAATGGGCGAGGGACGGCGTGCCGGCGCGGGCGCTCGCGCTCACCGGACAGCAGCCGCACGTCTCGGCCCCCTCGGCGCTGCTCGCCTGGATCGCCCGGCACGAACCCGAGCGCTTCGCTGGCATCGGTCACATCATCGGCTGCAAGGACTGGCTGCGCTTCTGCCTCACCGGGGTCATCGGGACCGACCGCACCGAGGCCAGCACCTCCTTCACCAACGTCCACACCCAGGACTACTCCCGCGAGGCGCTGGCGCTCTACGGCTTGGAGGCGCTTGAGCACGCGCTGCCGAAGATCTCCCACTCGGCCGAGATCGTCGGCCGCGTCACCGCGGCTGCAGCGAGCCTGACCGGCCTTCGCGAGGGCACGCCGGTCGCCGCCGGCCTGCACGACGTGACAGCATCGGTGCTCGGCATCGGCGCCCACCGTCCGGGCGTCGTCGGCGTCGTCGCGGGCACCTATTCGATCAACGAGGTGGTCTCGGCGGAACCGAAGGTCGACGCCCGCTGGTTCTGCCGCAATGCCATCGAGCCCGGCCTCTGGAACAACATGTCGATCTCGCCGGCCTCGGCGGCGAACTATGACTGGTTCCTCGATACCCTCTGCCGGCGCGAGCAGGACGCGGCGCTGACCGACGGCGGCTCGATCCACGCAGTGCTCGCGCGCGAGATTGGCGCGGCCTTGAACCGTCCATCGACGCTCCTCTTCCACCCCTATCTCTTCGGCTCGCCGCATGGCGACCGCGCCAGCGGCAGCTTCATCGGGCTGCACGGCTGGCACGACCGCGGCGACATGCTGCGCGCCGTGCTGGAGGGCATCGCCTTCAACCACCGCACCCATGTCGACGCCTTGCGGGATGGCTTTTCCGTCGAGGCCGCGCGGCTCACCGGGGGCGCCGCGCGCAACCCGGCCTTTGCGCAGATGTTCGCCGACGTGCTCGGCTTGCCCGTCACGGTCACCGGCACCGACGAGGCCGCCGCCTGGGGCGCTGCGCTCTGCGCCGGCCAGGCGGCGGACGTCTACGCCTCGGTCGCGGACGATCCGCGGAACCAGGAGGAAGACGCCATTACCTATCGCCCGGACGGCGCCCGTAGCGCCGCCTATGACAACCGCTTCGCCCTCTACAACCGGATCACGGAGTCGATGAAGAGCCACTGGCCGGAGATCGAGGCGCTGGCGGCGGTCGGCGGGGACATGCGATGAGCGCGCTTCTGACGCCCTTGTCAGACCACGCCGCGCGGCGTGCCGCGCTCGACGGCGGTGAGGTCGACGTCGTCATCCTTGGCGGCGGGGTCAACGGCGCCGGCCTGTTCCGCGATCTCTGCGAGCAGGGCCTGCGCTGCCTCATCGTCGACAAGGGCGACTTTGGCGGCGGCACGAGCGCTGCGCCCTCGCGGCTCATTCATGGCGGCCTCAAATATCTGGAGACCGGCGAGTTCGGCCTCGTCGCGCAGTCGACGCTGGAGCGCAATCTGCTCTTGCGCAACGCGCCGCACTGCGTCACCCCGCTGCCGACGCTGATCCCGATCTTCAGCTGGGGCCGCGGCATCGGCGCGGCGCTGCGCACGCTGCTGGGGTCGACCACCGCCCCCCGCAGCCGCGGCGCGGTGCTGATCAAGATCGGCCTTGCCCTCTACGATTTCTACGGCGCCCGCAGCCGGGTGATGCCGCGCCACCGGATGCTCGGCCGCAAGAAGGCGCTGCGCGAGATGCCAGCGCTGACCGGCGCCATCGTCGCCGCCGGCACCTATTACGATGCGCAGATCACCGCGCCCGAGCGGCTGGTTCTCGAACTGGTGGAGGACGGTCTTGCCGCGAGCCCCGGCTCGGCCGCCGCCAACTGGACAACGCTGACCGGGTGCGAGGCGGGTGTGCTTTCCTTCCAGCCGGAAGAGGGGGCGGGTTTCTCGGTCCGGCCGCGTCTGGTCGTCAACGCCGCCGGACCCTGGATCGATAAGGTCAACGCCGCGCTCGGCGCGCCCTCGAAGATGATCGGCGGGACCAAGGGCTCGCACATCCTCCTCGACCACGAGGAACTGCGCCGGCAGCTCGGCGGCCAGATGATCTACTTCGAAGCGGATGATGGTCGCATCTGCCTCGTCTACGATCATCTCGGCAAGGTGATGGTCGGCTCGACCGACATTCCCGCGACCGATCCCGAGGCGGTCACCTGCGAGGCGGAGGAGATCGACTATTTCCTCGGCTGCCTCAGCATGCTGCTGCCGGGCCTCACCTTCTCCCGCGACCAGATCGTCTACGCCTATAGCGGCATCCGGCCGCTGCCGGCCTCCAACGCCGCCGAGCCCGGCCTGATCAGCCGCGACCATTCGGCACCGGTCGCAGAGCCGGACACGGGGCGGCCGTTCCCGATCGTTTCGCTCGTCGGCGGCAAGTGGACGACCTTCCGCGGCTTTGCCGAGGAGGTCACCGACACGATCCTCGCCCGCCTTGCGAAGGCGCGGCAGCGCTCGACGCGCGAGCTGGCGATCGGCGGCGGGCGGGACTTTCCGGCTAGCGCCGACCGGTCGGGCTGGGTCGCAAAGCTGGCGGGCGAGACCGGCTTGCCGGCGGCAAGGATCGACGCCTTGCTGGCGCGCTACGGCACGACGGCCTCTGTCATTGCCCGGCACTGCGCGGCTGAGGGTGACGATGCCCGCCTGCCGGACGCCGACGGTGTCAGCTTTGCCGAGATCGGCTGGATCGCCGGGCATGAGCAGGTGGTGCATCTCGAAGACCTCGTGATGCGCCGGACGACGCTGGCCGTGACGGGATCGCTGACCCCGCGCAACCTCGAGGTGATCGCCGGCGTCATGGCAAGAGCGCTCGGCTGGCAGCCGGCCCGCACCGCGCGCGAGGTCGAGGCGGCGAGGACGCTGCTGAACGGCAAGCACGGCTTGCAGCTCTAGGCTGAACAGGTCGCGCCTCCCGGCTACGCCGCCGATAGCGCATCCACCTTGCGGGTGAGATCGGCGAGGTAGGGGGCAAGGTCGAGGCCGGAGCCCGTCGCGCGCTGCAGCGTCTCGGCCGGGCTGGAGGCGCGGGCGTGACGATGAACCTTGTCGCCGAGCCAGGCGGTCAGCGGACGGTAGTCGCCGTCTTCGAGACCAGCCGCGACACCCGCATCCTTCTCTGCCGCCGCGAAGAACTGCGAGGACATGATGTTGCCGAGCGTATAGGTCGGGAACGAGCCGACCATGCCGGACGACCAGTGCACGTCCTGCAGGACGCCCAGCGTATCGGAGGGCACGTCGAGGCCGAGGCTGTCGCGCATCTTCTCTCGCCACACCGCCGGCAGGTCGTTGACGGCGATGTCGCCGGCCATCAGTCCCGCCTCGATCTCCGAGCGCAGCATGATGTGGAGGTCGTAGGTCAGCTCGTCCGCCTCGACGCGGATGAGGCTCGGGCGAACGGCGTTGACGCCGCGCCAGAACGTATCGGCATCGACGCCGGCCAGCTGCTCGGGAAAATGGTCGCGCAGCTCGCCGAAATGCAGCTCCCAGAAGCGGCGGGACCGGCCGACGCGGTTCTCGTAGAGCCGCGACTGCGACTCGTGCATGGCAAAGCTCGCCCCGCCGACGGCATAGAGGTTGACGAGGTCGGAAGAGAAAGCCGAGCGGGAAAATTCCGGCGCGATGCCTTGCTCGTAGATGCCGTGGCCGGCCTCGTGCCAAACCGCGAACAGCCCGCCCTGCAGGAAATTCTCGCGGTAGCGCGCGGTGATCCGCACGTCCTGTGGCGAGAAGCTGATCTCGAACGGGTGGACGGTCTCGTCCAACCGGCCACGCGCGAAGTCGAACCCCATGCGTGCCGCCATGGCCTGGCCGAACTGCTTCTGCCGCTCGACCGGGAAGGCGCGGGCGAGAAAGTCCGCCGCCGGCTGGTCGATCTCGCGGGCTCTCGCCACCAGCGGCAGGAGGCCTGTCTTCAGTTCGGCGTAGACCGACTGCAGGCGCGCCCAGTCGAGCTCCGGCTCGTACAGCGCGATCAGCGCGTCATAGGGGTGGCCGACATAGCCGATCGCCTCCGCCATTTCGCGCTGGATGGCAATGGTGCGCTGAAGCAGCGGCGCAAAGCCTTTGAAATCATCGTCGCGCCGTGCCGCCGCCCAGGCGGACTGCGCCACCGTCTTCAGGCTCGCGGCCTCCTCGATCAGCGCCGCCGGGATGCGCTTCAGCGTGGCGACGGCCGCAGCCGTCGTCTCGACCGCGCGGCGGTCGAGGCTGTCGCCGGGTGCCTGGCCAAGTTCCTGCTGCGCGGCCTCGATCGCCCCGGCGAACGCGTCGCCCGTCGCGAGGTCCCGGGCAAGACCGGTCAGCGTCGCGATCTGCGCGCCGCGGGCGGTGGCGCCGCCGGCCGGCATCATCACCCGCGCATCCCAGGTGAGAAGGTTGATCGCCGCCAGGATGTCGTACAGGCGGGCGGTTTCGCGGTTGAAGGCGGCAAGGGTCATGAAGGCTCCGGGGGTCAAAGGCCGGCGGCGGACAGCGCGATCGCCGGGTCGCCGCCATCGGGCAAGTGGCAGGCGGCGCGGTGGCCGGGTCCGCGGTCCATCAGGTGCGGCCGCTCCACGCGGCAGCGGTCGAAGACGAGGGGGCACCGGATCGAGAACAGGCAGCCCTGCGGCAGGTTCATCGGGCTCGGCAATTCGCCGCGGGCCGCGGCACGGCCCGGGCGCCGGCCGGGTTCCAGCACCGGCGCGGCGTCGAGGAGGGCGCGGGTGTAGGGATGGCGGGGGTTTTCGAACAGCGCCTCGGTCGGTCCGGTCTCGACGATCTTGCCGAGATACATCACCGCCACCCGATGCGAGATGTGCCGGACGATCCTGAGGTCGTGCGAGACGAAGACGATGGTCAGCGCCAGCTGTTCCTGCAGCTGCAGCAGGAGGTTCACCACCTGCGCCTGCACCGAGACGTCGAGCGCCGAGACGATCTCGTCGGCGACCAGAACCTCGGGCTCGACCGACAGCGCCCGGGCGATGCCGATGCGCTGGCGTTGTCCGCCGGAGAACTCGTGCGGGTAGCGCCCGGCCGCATCCGCCGGCAGCCTTACCATGGCGATGAGCTCGGCGATGCGGGCGGGGATATCGGCTTTCGGCCGCATACGGTGGACGGCGATCGCCTCGCCGAGGATCTGGCCGACGGTCATCCGCGGGTTCAGCGAGGAGTACGGGTCCTGGAAGATCATTTGGACCCGGCGATTGAAACTGCGGCGCGCCAGCGATGCGAGTTCGCCGATGTCGCCACCCTCGAAGCGTACCCGCCCGTCGTCGGGCTCGAGCAGCCGCACCAGGCAGCGGGCGAGCGTGGACTTGCCGCAGCCGGACTCGCCGACGATGCCCATCGTCTCGCCGCGCATGACCTGGAGATTGACGCCGTTGAGCGCATGCACGGCGCGGGCCGGCTTGCCGCGGAGCGCCGACAGCATGCTGCGCGGCATGCGGAACTCCTTCGAAAGCTCCTCGACCGAGAGCAGGGGCAGTTCGCGAACGATGCTCATGCGACGAGCCTAGCTGCAGCGGCCACGGTATCGGCGTTGAAGCATGCGGTCTTCCGGTTCGGCGCGACCTCGACGAGAGCCGGCCGCTGCTCGGCGCAGATCTCCGTCGAGAACACGCAGCGCGGCTGGAACGGGCAGCCCGGCGGGATGGCGGAGAGCGGCGGCGGCGTGCCCTCGATCGAGAACAGCGGGGTGCGGCCGGCACCCCCGCGCGGCACCGAGCCGAGCAGGCCGTGGGTGTAGCCATGCCGCGGACGGGCGAAGACATCGGCGACGGTGCCGGTCTCGACAATGCGGCCGGCATACATCACCGCCATCCGGTCGCAGAGGCCGGCGACGACGCCGAGATCGTGCGTGACGAAGACGACGCTCATCGCCAGCCGGTCCCGGAGGTCGAGGATCAGTCGGAGGATCTGGTCCTGGATGGTGACATCGAGCGCCGTCGTCGGCTCGTCGGCGAGCAGGAGTTTCGGGTTGCTGGCAAGCGCGATGGCGATCATCACCCGCTGGCGCATGCCGCCGGAGAATTCATGCGGATAGTCGCCGAGCCGGCTGGCGGCGGCGGGGATGCCAACCATGTCGAGCAGTTCGACCGCGCGGGCCAGGCGCTGCTGCCGGTCGAGCCCGGTATGCGCCTTGAGGTTCTCGCCGATCTGCAGGCCGACGGTCAGCACCGGGTTCAGGGCAGCCATCGGCTCCTGGAAAATCATCGCGATCTCGCCACCGCGCACCTGCCGGAGCTGGCGCTCGGGCAAGGCAAGAATGTCGCGGCCTTGCCATTCCACCCTCCCGGAGACCTTTCCGGGGGCGTGGATCAGCCGCGTCAGCGAGCGCAGCGTCACGCTCTTGCCCGAGCCGGATTCGCCGACGAGGCCAAGGATCTCGCCCGGCATCACCTCGAAGCCGACATCGTCGACCGCCGTCACGGTGCCCTGTCCGGTCTCGAAGCGCGTCGTCAGTCCGGCGACCTTCAGCAGTGGCGCTGTTGCCGAAGCGGCAGCAAGAGGGGTGGTGAGGGCCGTCATCGCTTGGTCCTCAGAAGTTCGGCAAGGCCGTCGCCGACAAGGCTGAAGCCGAGGCCGGTGAGGACGATGGCAATGCCCGGGAAGACCGCGATCCACCAGGCGGTCGCCATGAAGTTCTTGCCGTCGGCGATCTGCACGCCCCATTCGGCCGCCGGCGGCTGGGCGCCGAGGCCGAGATAGCCAAGGCTCGAGCCGAGGAGGATCGCCAGGGCCATGTCGGTCATCCAGTAGACCAGCGCCGGCGTGATGGCGTTCGGCAGGAGGTGGCGGAAGATGATCCGCAGCGGCCCGTAGCCCATGGCGCGGCCGGCATCGGCATAGTCGAGGCGCTTCTGCACCGCGATCTCGGCGGCCACGAGCCGGGCATAGAACACCCAGCCGACGATGCCGACGGCGATGTACATGTTGCCGAGGCCCGGCCCGAGCGCGGCGACGATGGCGATGACGAGGACCAGGAAGGGGAAGGTGATGACGGCGTCGACCACCCGGCCGAAGATGCTCATCGCCAGTCCCCCGGCATAGCCGACGAAGGCGCCGACCAGCGTGCCGAAAACGAAGGCCGGAACGGTCGCGAAGACGGCGATCTGCATGTCGATGCGGTAGGCATGGATGACGCGCGACAGGCCGTCGCGGCCGAAATTGTCGGTGCCGAAAGGATGCGCGAGGCTCGGCGGCGCCATGATCGCGGTATAGTCGAAGGCGAGCGGATCATAGGGCGCGAACAGGTGGGGGAAGAAGGCGAGGGCGAGGCTGGCAAGAATGATCGCGCCGCCGCCGATCAGCGTCTTCGGCAGCCGGGCGCGGCGCTTGGGAAGGGAGCCTGCGACGGCGCTCATCGGGCAACCCTCGGGTCGAGCCATGCCTGGACGATGTCGGTGAGGAGAAAGGTCAGCGAGACGAGGAGCGCCAGCGCCAGCGTCAGCCCTTGCACGACGGGATAGTCACGGCCGTAGATCGAATCGATCATCAGCCGGCCGGCGCCGGGGACGGCGAAGACGGTCTCGGTTATCACGGCGCCGCCGAGAAGGGTGCCGATCGACAGGCCGAACAGCGTGACCGTCGAGATCAGCGCGTTGCGCAGCACATGGCGGACCATCACCAGCCGCGCGGACAGCCCCTTGGCGCGGGCGAAATCGACATACTCGGCGCCGACGACGCCGATGATCGACGCGCGCAGATTGCGCATCAGCACCGCCGAAAGGCTCAGCGCCAGCGTCACCGCCGGCAGGAAGAGGTGATGGAGATGGTCGAGAAAGCCATCCCCATAGCCGCCGACGGGAAACCAGCGCAGCTTGGCGCCGAAGACGGTGAGGAGGATGATGCCGATGTAGAAGATCGGCATCGACAGCCCGACCTGGAACACGCCGCGGATCGCCGTATCTGCTGCCCGGTCGCGCTGCAGCGCGGCGACGAAGGCGAGCGGCAGCGCGAGGACGAGCGCGATCAGGCCGGCCAGGCCGGTCAGGAGCAGCGTCACCGGCAGTTTCTGCAGGACGAGGTCGAGCACCGGCACCTTGAGGTGGATCGAGGTGCCGAGGTCACCCTCGGCGAGATTGCGGACGAAGAGCGCAAACTGCACTGGGATCGGCTGGTCCAGCCCGAGCTCGGTGTTGATCCGCGCGACGTCCTTGTCGAGCGCCCGATCGCCGAGAATGGCGCTGGCCGGATCGCCCGGCAGCAGCCGGACGAGGGCAAACACCACCACGAGGATGAAGGCAAAGGTCGGGATCAGCTGCAGTGCGCGGCGAAGAATGAAGCCTGGAAGAGCCAAACAGCCGATCCCGATCGAAAGAATTGCAGGAAAGGCGCGCCGCCCAGGGACGGCGCGCCGGCATCACTGGAAGCTGGCTTACTTGTCGAGCCAGGTCTTGACGAAGACGTTGTTGCCGAGCGGGATCTGCAAGAAACCATGCACCTTGGTGCTCAGCGCCACGGGGTAGGGGGTCTCGTAGAGCGGCAGGATCGGCCCGGTCGTGTTGTAGATCTCCTGAATCTTGGCGTAGTCCTCGGCGCGCTTTGCCGGGTCCATTTCCTTCTGCGACTGCTCGTAGAGGCTGTCGACCTCCGGGCTCTTCCAGCCCGAATGCAAGGCGTCGATGGTCGGTGAGTAGGCGAAGTAGGAGGTGATCTGGCTGGGGTCGGAGATGTCGTTGGTCCAGGCGGCGACGCGCATGGTGAAGGTGCCGGCGCGGTACTGGTCGGTGCGCGAGGCGTTGTCGACCTGCTGCAGCTCCAGCTTCACGCCGAGCGGCGCCCACATCTGCTGCAGGGCCGTGCCAATTCCGATCTCGTCCTGGCTGCCGGCGAGCACGAGGAGGCTGGTCGAGAAGCCGTCGGCATAGCCGGCCTCGGCCAGGAGTGCCTTCGCCTTCTCCATGTCGACGGGGTAGAGCGGCGCGTCGCCGGTATGGAGCGGCGTCGCTGTGGACATGAACGAGGTCATCGGCGTGCCGACCCCTTGCGTGACGATCTGGATGATCGCCTCCTTGTTGGTGGCGTAGTTCAGCGCCTGGCGCACCTTCTCGTTCGCCAGCGGGTTCTTCTTGCCGCCGAGCTCCGGCCGGACGTTCATCGTGACGTACTGGACGCGGGTCGAGGGAAACATTTCCATGGCGATGCCGTCGGCCGACTTCAGCTCGGCGACGCGGGCATAGGGGATGAGTTCGGCGCCCTGGATCTCGCCCGACTGCAGCTTCAGGATGCGCGTCGCGTCATCCGGCAGCAGTTCGAAGGTCACGCCGTCGAGATAGGGCAGCGGCTGCCCGTCCTCGCCCTTCTCCCAGTAGTAGGGGTTCTTGACGAGCTTCATCGTCGCGCCGCGCTCCCAGGAGGCCAGCGTGAACGGGCCCGAGGTCACCGGTTTGGCGGCGAAGGCCTCGGCCTTCTCCTTCTCGGTCGCGCCGGGTGCCGCCTCAAACAGCTTCTGCGGCATGATGCCGGTGTTGAACACGGTGAGGGCGGCGAGAATCGCTGGGTCGGCATGCTTCAGCTTGACGACGACCGTCTTGTCGCCCTCGGTGGTGACGTCGGCAATGGATTCCACCAGCGCCGTCCAAGCGCCGTTGTCCGGCTTCGAGGCCCGCTTCAGCGACCAGGCGACGTCGGCCGGGGTGATCGGCGAGCCGTCGGAGAACTTGATGCCGTCGCGCAGCGTCAGCGTGACCGAGGTGCCGTCCTCGGCGACCTTCCATTCACTGGCGAGGCCGGCGCGCACGTCCTTGCCGTCGTCGGTCGGCTGCAGCAAGGTGTCGTAGAGGTTGGACAGGATCCAGATGTCGACATTGGCGTCGTTGAGGACCGGGTCGAGGAAAAGGCTGTCGGCGTAGCGGCCATAGCTGAGGACGCCGCCCCGCTCCACGGCAAGGGCGGACGGGCTGGCGCTGAAGAGCAGTGCGGCAGCTAAGCCGGCCTGGAGCAGGTTTCTCATGGAGCCTTCGCCTTCTGTGTCAGAGTTGAACTGTTCTAGTCGGGTGTAACGTTGCCTAAGCCGGCGCGGCTGTCAACGCACCGAAAGACGCTATTCTCGATGTTCCCAAGGCGGCGCCCGATGCACTCTTGTGAGCTCTCGGGTGGCTGTGATAGCCAAGTAGGACAGTTGGAGCGCCGCATGATCTTTCACGTCGACCGCGATCTGCCGGTATCGCTCAGGCTGCAGCTGCAGGGCCTGATCGAATACGGCATCGCCTGCGGCGAACTGCGGGTCGGCGAGGCCTTGCCGTCGGTGCGCGAACTTGCCGAGCGCGTCGGCGTCGCGCCGATGACGGTGAGCCAGGTCTACCGGGAGCTGAAGGCGGCGGGCCTGATCGAGGCGCGGCCGGGCGCCGGCACCTATGTCGCCGACAGCCTGCCGGCGCGAACCGCCGGGCGGCCCGAGGCGCTGCACCTGCGCCAGCAGATCGACGCGCTGATCGACGACAGCCTCGCCATGGGCGTGCGCACCAGCGACCTCGCCTCGCTGGTCAACGCCCGGCTGTTCTACCGCGCCAGTCTCGGGCGGCGCACCGCGGTGGTGATGGTCGGCCTGTTCCAGGCCGCGACCGTCGCCTATGCGCGGGCGATCGCCGCCCGGCTCGGCGACAATGCGACGGTGGCGCCGATGACGTTGTCGGCCCTCCAGCGCGATCCCGCGATGAAGGCGCGCGCCGCCTCCGCCGATCTCGTCGTCACCTTCGTCAACCGGCACCGCGAGGTCGAGAGCTTCCTGCCGAACACCCGCGTCGTCGCCATCAGCTTCATCCCCTCGGAGGAGACGCGGCTTGCGCTCGCCTCGCTCGACCCCTTGCTGAAGCTTGCCGTGGTCTCGCGGTTTCCCGACTTCCTGCCGATCATGAAGAGCGGCGTCCAGCGCTTCGCCCCGCATGTCGCCGACCTCGCCGCTGTCAATCTCGACACACCGACGGCGGAGGCGGTGGTCGGCGCGGCGGACGTTGTTGTCTACGCCACGGGTGCCGAGGCGATCCTCGAGAAGCTCGGCCGCGAGACCCGCGCGATCGAATACCGGCACGTGCCGGACCCCGTCGACATCGACCGCATCGTCCGGCCCGCCGTGCGCGATGCGGGTTCAACCGTTCTGGAAAGGCAGGCCTCATGAAGATTTCGGAGATGAACTGGCGGCAGGTCGAGGACTACCTGAAGCATGACGACCGCGTCGTGCTGCCGCTCGGCTCGACCGAGCAGCATGCCGGGCTCAGCCTGTCCGTCGACTCCATTCTTTCCGAGCGCGTCGGCGCCGAGGCGGCGGAGACGCTGGGCGTGCCGGTCTTCCCGGTCGTCGCCTATGGCCTGACCCCCTATTTCCTCGCCTTTCCCGGGACGATCAGCCTGCGCGTCGAGACCTATGTGCGGATCATCCGCGACATTCTCGATGGCCTTGCGGCGCAGGGGTTCCGCAAGATCCTCATCGTCAACGGCCATGGCGGCAACCAGCCTGCCGGCGCCTTCGCCATCGAGTGGATGGCCGACAATCCGGGCACTGCGGTGAAATTCCACAACTGGTGGAACGCCCCGAAGACCTTCGCCAAGGTGCAGGAGATCGACCCCGTCGCCTCGCACGCCTCCTGGATGGAGAATTTTCCCTGGACCCGGCTGCCGGGCGTCGAGCTGCCGAAGGAGCAGAAGCCGATGGTCGACCTCGCCCGGATGCGGCTGATGGACCCGAAAGCGGTGCGCGCCTATCTCGGCGACGGCAATTTCGGCGGCTACCCCCAGCGCGACGATGCCGAGATGCAGGCGATCTGGGACGTTGCCATCGCGGAAGCCCGCGAATTGCTGGAAGGGCCCTGGGCATGAGCGAAACGCTGCCGGGCGGCCCGATCCTCGTCTGGGGCGCCGGCGCCATCGGCGGGACGCTCGGCGCCGCGCTGATCCGGGCCGGCGAAGAGGTGGTCTTCGTCGACGTCGACGCGGCCCATGTCGCTGCCATCAACGAGCGCGGACTCGACATCGTCGGGCCGATCGACCCGCACCACGTCACGGCGAAAGCCTTTCTGCCGGATGACGTCGAGGGAAGCTTCGAGCGCATCCTGCTCTGCGTCAAGGCGCACCATACGGAAGCCGCAACGGCCAAGCTGCTGCCGCATCTCAGCCCCGGTGGCTACGTGCTCTCGGCCCAGAACGGCCTCAACGAACGCGTCATCGCCCGCCAGACCGGCGAGGCGAGGGTTATCGGCTGCTTCGTCAATTTCGGTGCGGACTATCTCGAGCCCGGCGTCGTCCAGTACAGCGGCCGCGCCGCCGTGGTGGTCGGCGAGATGGACGGCCGTCTTTCGCCGCGGGTGACGGCCCTGCACCAGGCCCTGCTCGCTTTCGAGCCGCGCGCGGTGCTCACCCGCAACATTTCAGGTTATCTCTTTGCCAAGCTCGTTTACGGCGGGCTGCTGTTCGCCACCGCCGTCACCGACGACAGCATTGCCGACGTCCTCGCCATGCCCGAGATGCGGCCGCTGCTGACGCGGCTGGCGCACGAGGTCGGCGCCGTTGCCGAGGCCGAGGGGGTGACGCTGGAGTCTTTCGATGGCTTCGACCCGCAGGCCTTCCTGCCCAGCGCCCCTCTGGAAGAGACCATGCGCTCGTTCGACGAGATGGTGGTGCACAACCGAAAGTCGGCGAAAACCCATAGCGGCATCTGGCGCGACCTCGCCATCCGCAAGCGGCGGACCGAGGTCGACGCCCAGCTCGGCCCGGTTGCCGAGATCGCCGCCACCCACGGCATCGCGACGCCGATCGTCACGCGGCTGATCGCCATGATCCACGAGATCGAGGATGGCGTGCGTCCGCTCGCCCTCGAAAACCTCGTCGCGCTCGACCGCGCCACCGCCCCTCAGGACCTGCCCGCATGAACATCAGCTTCGAAGGCCGCCGCGCGCTCGTCACCGGGGCGGCGCACGGCTTCGGCCGCGCCATCGCGCTCGGCTTTGCCGAGCGAGGCGCCGACGTCATCGCCTGCGACATCAACGCCGCGGACCTGGCCGAGACGGTGCGGCTCGGCGGTGCATCTTGCCGCTCGCTCGTGCTTGACGTGTCCGACCGCGGGGCGGTCCAGGCCGCCTTCGCCGATCTCTCGGCGCGGGGAGAGGGCGTCGACATCCTCATCAACAATGCCGGCGGCGTGCTCGGACAGGTCGGCCGGCCGATCGAGGAGATCACCGAGAGCGACTGGCAGTCGATCTTCGGCGTCAATCTCTCCGGCGCCTTCTTCATGGCGCAGGCCGCCGCCCCGTCGATGAAGGCGAAGGGTTTCGGCCGCATCGTCAACATCGCCAGCGGCGCCGGGCTCGGCATCAGCCTCACCGGCATCCAGGCCTATGCCAGCGCCAAGGCCGGGCAGATCGGGCTGACCCGCCAGCTGGCGCACGAGCTCGGACCTTTCGGCATCACCGTCAACAACGTCGCGCCCGGCTTCGTCCGGTCGAACCCGACGACAGAGCGGCAGTGGGCGGCGATGGGCGAGGACGGCCAGGCGCGGCTCATCGACAACATCGCGCTGAAGCGGCTCGGCAGCGCCGACGACATCGCTCATGCCGTGCTGTTCTTTGCCTCCGACTACGCCAGCTGGGTGTCCGGGCAGATCCTCAGCGTGGACGGCGGCAAGTGACGGCGGATATCGAGGCCCATCTGGCGGCCGGCATAGAAGCCGCGATCGAAGAGCTGAAGGCGTTCTGCCGGATCCCGAGCGTCAGCACCGATCCGGCTTTCGCCGGCGAGGTCCGGCGGGCGGCGGGTTTCGTGCGCGACCGGCTGGAGAAGGCGGGCCTCGAGAACGCCGTGCTGTTCGAGACCAGCGGCCACCCGCTGGTGCTGGCCGACTGGCTGCATGCGCCAGGCGCCCCGACCCTTCTCGTCTACGGCCATTACGACGTGCAGCCGCCGGACCCGCTGGACAAGTGGACGACGCCGCCCTTCGAGCCCGACATCCGCAACGACCGGCTCTACGCCCGCGGCATCGCGGACGACAAGGGGCCGGTGATGATCCCGATCCTTGCCGCCGAGGCGTTTCTCAGCCTGCGGGGCCGGCTTCCGGTGAACCTCAAATTCGTCATCGAGGGCGAGGAAGAGTCCGGTAGCCCGCACTTCGCGCCTAGCATCGCTGAACTAAAGGAGCGGCTCGCCTGCGATCTCGTCGTCTCCGCCGACGGCGCGATGTGGCGGGCGGACCTCCCATCGGTGACGGTCGCCAGCCGCGGCATGCTGGCGCTCGACGTCGTTCTCTCCGGTGCGGCGAAGGACCTGCATTCCGGTCGGCACGGCGGCTCGGCGCCCAATCCGGTGCGCGCCCTCGTGCGGATGCTGGCCTCGCTGCACGATGCCGACGGCCACGTCGCCGTCGCCGGTTTCGCCGACGGCGCGACGCCGCCGGACCCGGCGATCCTCGCGGCGATCAAAGTCGCGGACTTCGATCCCGCCGCCTATTTCGCCGAGATCGGCGCCGCGCGGCCGGCCCCTCTGCCGTCCGGCGAAGACCTGCTGGTGCGGCAATGGCTGCAGCCGACGCTGGAGTTCAACGGCATTTCCGGCGGCTATGCCGGCATCGGCACCAAGACCGTCATTCCCTCGGTTGCCAGCGCGAAGATCACCTGCCGCCTCGTCGCCGGCCAGGAGCCCGAGGCCGTCGCCGTGGCCATCTCCCGCCATCTCGAAGCGGCAAAGCCGTCCGGCTACCGCCTCGACATCAAGCGTCACGGCCCCGGCTCCGCCGCTTTCGCACTGGATCCGGCGATGCCGGCGCTCGCTGTCGCCGAGGACATCCTCGGCGAGCTTCTGGGGGCGCGGCCGCTCCGCGTCGCCATGGGCGCGACGATCCCAATCGGCTCGGTCTTTGCCGAGCATCTCGGCGTCGGCACGGTGTTCTTCTCGTTCGCCACCGCCGACGAGGATTATCATGCGCCGAACGAGTTCTTCCGCCTGTCGAGCTTCCGCACCGGCCTCACCGCCTGGGCCCGCTTGCTCGACCGGCTCGGCGCCTGACACGGCGCCCGCCGGCCGGCGCCGCCGCGTGCACGGGGCAAGGCGCGTCCAGAGGGTGATGCTGCTCTGACGCCTGCCGGCTTGACCGCGCCCGCGGGTTCGGCCCATCACTCCCGCCGAAACGGGATGACAGGACCCGATGCCGCGGGCGCGGCAGGTCGGCCGGGAGTTGAGACATGGCACGAAAGATCCGCGACGCGAGCTGGCTCGAAGACGAGGCTGCGGCCATCGCGCCGGCGGAGCCTTGCTGGCTCTGCGGGCGGCCGCTCGGCAAGACGGTGGATCGCTTCCACCCGATCCCGAAGAGCCGCGGCGGGCGTGACACCGTCCCGGTCCACCCGATCTGCCGGGAAACCATCGACGCCAATTTCTCGGCGAGCGAACTCGTCCGCCATGCCGAGAGCGGCACGCCGCTGACGGACAACGAGACCGTCGCGCGCTTCGTTAAATGGGTCGCCGGCAAGGCTCCGGACTTCCATTCATCGACCAAGACCGGACGCTGACGCCGCTCGTTCGGCGTTCGCCGCGGCTCATCTAAGGCGAACGCTCGGCACGTATTGGGCCGACGGCGAGGCGCTCTCGGAAAACATCGCCAACCCCCTTCCTGCCGCGCGGGCGTTGTCCTACCGAAATTTTGATGCTGGACGGCCAAAAAAGTATCAGGCTTAGCGGCGTGGGAATGTAGCGGAACGCCGCCCTCCGCCCGTATCCTCCCTACATGCAGGTCGCGCGGAACTTGGTTGAGGAGCCAAGGTCCGTCCTCCCGAAAGGGGCGACACGCAGGGGAGGAAATCACTGATGCAACCGGACCTTGAGCTGGTTCATATCCGCAAGGGCGAGTCCTTTGCGGCATGGGCGCACGGCTATCCGTTTCGGACGGTGCGCTGGCACTACCACCCGGAATACGAGATCCACCTGGTCGTGGAGACGTCCGGACAGTATTGCATCGGCGACTTCGCCGGTGAATTTTCACCGGGCCAGCTGATCATGACCGGTCCCAATCTGCCGCAGAACTGGATCAGTGACGTCGCCGAGGGCGACACCGTTCCCGTCCGTTCGATCGTCATTCAGTTTCCGGAGGAGTTCATCGAGGCGTCGTCGGCGGCGATCGCCGAGCTCCATGCGCTGCGCCCGCTGCTGGTGCGCAGCCGCCGCGGTCTGCTGTTCGACCGGGCGACGAGCGCCAATGTGTACCCGCTGATGCAGCAGCTGCTCGACGCGCAGGGGCTGCGCCGGATCGCGCTCTTCTGGGATATTCTCGGTCACCTCGCGGCCGGCGAGCACGAGGTGCTCGCCAGCCTCAGCTTCGAGCCGAACCTCACGCAGACCAAGGACAGCGGCATCAACCGTGCCATCGCCCACCTGCGCGAGCACCTGACGCAGCCCGTCCCGGAGGCCGAGCTCGCCGACATGGTCGGGCAGAGCACCAGCGTCTTCTCCCGCTCCTTCAAGCGGCATACCGGCACGACCCTTGTCCGCTACCGCAACCAGCTGCGCATCGATCTCGCTTGCCAGATGCTGCTGACGGAGCCGGGCACGAAGGTCGCCGGCATCTGCTACGAGGTCGGGTTCTCCAACCTGTCCAACTTCAACCGATACTTCCTGAAGCTGAAGGGCATGTCGCCTTCGCAATTTCGCGCGACGTTCGCCGCCAACCGCGAACACGTCGTCGCCGACTGAAGAATCCTGCCGCTCGCCGAGGGGCAGTCACATCCGGCAGTCACGGCTGCTCGGACATCTGCGGACGAAATCCGCGTTCTACCCGGGAGGAATACCATGCTGAAGTCGACCCTATTCGCCGTCTCGATGGCGGCGCTCGCCGCCACCACCGCCATGCCGGCGGCCGCCCAGGACGCCAAGCTGAAGATCGGCATGACGTTCCAGGAGCTCAACAACCCCTATTTCGTCTCGATGCAGGAGGCCCTCAAGGAAGCCGCCGCGACGCTCGGCGCCGAGGTCGTGGTGACCGATGCCGGCCATGACGTGACCAAGCAGATCTCCGACGTCGAGGACATGCTGCAGCAGGGCATCGACATCCTGCTCCTCAACCCGACCGACAGCGCCGGCGTCGAGGCCGCCGTCCAGGCTGCCAAGGCCCAGGGCGTCATCGTCGTTGCCGTCGATGCCAACGCCAACGGCCCGGTCGACACCTTCGTCGGCTCCAAGAACCGCGATGCCGGCTACAAGTCGTGCAAGTATCTGGCCGACGCGCTCGGCGGCAAGGGCGAGGTCGCCATCCTCGACGGCATCGCCGTCGTGCCGATCCTGCAGCGGGTCGAGGGCTGCAAGGCGGCCTTCGCGGAGTCGCCCGAGATCAAGCTCGTGACGACGCAGAACGGTCGCCAGGACCGCTCGGTCGCGCTCGGCGTGGTCGAGAACATCCTGCAGTCGCAGCCGAACCTTGCCGGCATCTTCTCCGTCAACGACGGCGGTGCCATGGGCGCGCTCGCCGCCATCCAGGGCTCTGGCCGCGACGTCAAGCTGACCTCGGTCGATGGCGCGCCGGAAGCGGTCAAGGCCATCGCCGACGGCTCGCCGTTCATCGAGACCACCGCCCAGTTCCCGCGCGACCAGGTGCGTGTCGGCCTCGCGATGGCGCTGGCGCAGAAGTGGGGCGCGCGCGTCGTCCCGAAGGAAGTGCCGATCGACGTGATGGTGGTCGATTCCAAGAACGCTGCCGAATTCAGCTGGTAGTTCCTTCGGCCCCCGCCCCGGCGGCGGGGGCCTTCCCAATCGCGACAGGAGTTCACATGCTGGAACTGCGAGGGATCAAGAAGAGCTTCGGCCGGATCGAGGTGCTGCACGGGATCGACCTGACGGTGCGCGCCGGCGAGGTGCATGCGCTCCTGGGCGAGAACGGCGCCGGCAAGTCGACGCTGATGAAGATCCTCTGCGGCATTATCAAGCCGAGCGAGGGGACGATCGCCATCGACGGCAAGATCCACGCGTTTGCCAATTACGACGAGGCGATCGAGGCCGGGATCGGCATCGTCTTCCAGGAATTCAGCCTGATCCCGCACATGAACGCGGTCGAGAACATTTTTCTCGCCCGCGAGATGCGGGGGGCGCTGCGGCTGCTCGACCGCAAGGCGATGCGCCGGCGGGCTGCGGAGATCATGCAGCGGCTGGGTGTCGACGTGCCGCTGGACGTTCCCGTCAAGCGCCTGTCGGTCGCCCAGCAGCAGTTCGTCGAGATCGCCAAGGCGCTGTCGCTCGACGCGCGAATCCTGGTGCTGGACGAGCCGACGGCGACGCTGACGCCGAGCGAGGTCGAGCACCTCTTCAAAGTCATGCGCGAGCTCCGGCGCCAGGGTGTCGCGGTGGTCTTCATCTCCCACCACCTGGAGGAGATCTTCGAGATCTGCGACCGGATCACGGTCCTGCGCGACGGCAACTACGTCGCCGACTGCGATGTGTCGGAAATCAACAACGACCGGCTGGTGGAAATGATGGTCGGCCGCAAGCTGGAGACCAATTTTCCGCCCAAGCCGCCGCGTGATGCGCAGGCGCCCGTCGTCATCGACGTCAAGGCGATCCAGCTGAAGAAGAACGGGCCGTCCTCGCGCTTCCAGCTGCGGAAAGGCGAGATCCTCGGCTTTGCCGGCCTCGTTGGATCCGGGCGGACGGAGACGGTGCTTGCCATGCTCGGCGCCCATCCGGCGTCCCGCCGGCAGATGAAGGTCGACGGGCGCGAGACCCGGTTGTCCGGACCGGACGATGCGCTGGCGCAAGGCATCGGCCTGTTGCCGGAGAGCCGCAAGGAACAGGGCCTCATCACCCGATTCTCGATTTTACAGAACGTCTCGCTGAACAATTACGGCAAGTACCGCACCCTCGGCTGGTTCATCGACGGCAAGAAGGAGCAGGCCAGCACCGAGACGGCGATGGCGCAGGTGCAGGTCAAGGCGCAAGGCCCGCATGCGCGCGTCGACACGCTGTCGGGCGGCAACCAGCAGAAGGTGGTCATCGCCCGCTGGCTGAACCACCAGATGCGCGTCCTGATCTTCGACGAGCCGACGCGCGGCATCGACGTCGGGGCCAAGGCCGAAATCTACGCGCTGATGCGCGAGTTCACCGCGCGGGGGCACGCGATCATCATGATCTCGTCCGAACTGCCCGAGGTGATCGGGATGTCCGACCGCGTCTGTGTCTTCCGCTCCGGGGCGGTCGTCGCGACCGTCGAGGGCGAGGACATCAGCGCGGAACGGATCATGACTTTTGCGACGACCGGGAGGGCAGAACATGTCGCTTGATGCAACAGTAACCGAGCGCAAGGACCGCTTGGCCGGCGTCTGGCGGATCCTGCGATCCGAGCTGACCTTGCCGCTGGTCGGCCTTATCGTCGTGTCCTGCCTGATGGGGCTCGCCAGCGACAACTTCTTCACCATCAGCAACATCTTCAACGTGTTGCGCCAGGTCTCGATCGTCGGGATCCTGGCGGTGGGCATGACCTTCGTCATCCTCACCGGCGGCATCGATCTCTCCGTCGGCGCGGTGATGGCGCTCGTCGGCACCGTCACGGCCGGCCTGATCGTCAATTCCGGCCTGCCTGCCGGCCTCGCGCTCGTCGTCGCCATCGGTCTCGGCATCGCCATCGGCCTGGCCAACGGCGTGCTGGTGGCTTGGGGCCGCATGCCGGCGATCATCGTCACACTCGCCACGATGGGCATGGCGCGGGGCTTGGCGCTGATCTATTCCGGCGGCTATCCCATCAGCGGCTTGCCCAGCTGGATCTCCTGGTTCGGTGTCGGCCGTGTCGGCATCGTGCCGGTCCCGGTGCTCATCATGCTGGCGATCTACGCCGTCGCCTGGGTCCTTCTGCAGCGCACCGCCTTCGGGCGCCACGTCTACGCGCTCGGCGGCAATGAACTGGCCGCCCAGCTCTCCGGCGTGAAGACCCGGCGGGTGAAGCTTGCGGTCTACGGCATTTCGGGCCTGACCTCGGCGCTCGCCGCGGTGATCCTGTCCGGCCGCCTGATGAGCGGGCAGCCGAATGCCGGCGTCGGCTTCGAACTCGACGCCATCGCAGCTGTCGTCCTCGGCGGCACGGCGATCGCCGGCGGCCGCGGCCTGATCATCGGCACCCTCATCGGCGCCGTCCTTCTCGGCATCCTCAACAACGGCCTCAATCTCGTGGGCATCAACCCGTACCTGCAGGACGTCATCAAGGGCGGCATCATCCTCATCGCCATCTACATCGGCCGCGAGTGGCGCTGACCACCGGCCGCAACGAACACCCGAAAACGGAGCACGACATGTCTGAATCCCTCAACGGCAAGATCGCCGTCATCACCGGCGCGGCGTCCGGCATCGGCCTCGCCACCGCCGAGCTTCTTCTCGAGAAGGGCGCGACCGTGGTGATGGTCGACTGGAACGAGAAGAGCCTCGCCGAGATCGCCACGCGGCTCGGCGACAAGGCCATCCCGCAGGTGACGAACCTCCTGGACGCCGACAGCTGCGCCGCGATGGTCCCGGAGATCCTCGCCAAGGTCGACCACATCGACATCCTCTACTGCAATGCCGGTACCTATATCGGCGGCGACCTCACCGAAACGACGCCCGAGGCCATCGACAAGATGCTGAACCTCAACGTCAACGCCGTCATCAAGAACGTCCATGCGGTCGCGCCGCACATGATCGAGCGCAAGACCGGCGACATCATCGTCACCTGCTCGGTCGCGGGCCACTACCCGACCTATTGGGAGCCGGTCTACGCCTCCTCGAAATGGGCGATCAACTGCTTCGTCCAGACCATGCGCCGGCAGATGATTCCGCACGGCGTGCGCGTCGGCCAGGTCTCGCCGGGTCCCGTCGTCTCGGCGTTGCTGGCCGACTGGCCGGAGGAGAACCTGCGCAAGGCCAAGGAGTCCGGCAGCCTGATCGATCCCTCTGAGGTCGCCGATGCCGTCGAGTACATGCTGACCCGCAAGCGCACGGTCACCATCCGCGACATGATCGTCCTGCCGACCAATTTCGACCGCGTCTGAAGACGCAATCGCTTCCCGCGGGAACAGCCACGTCCCGGCAGCCCCGCGGGAGGCAGCTTCGCCAACCGAAAGGATCACCATGCAGTTCGCCGGCAAGAGCGTCATCATCACCGGGGCCGGCAAGGGCATCGGCCGGGCCTGCGCCGAGCTGATGGCGGCCCGCGGCGCGAGCGTCGTGGCGCTCGGCCGGACCGCCGCCGACCTCGACCGCCTGGCGGCGGACATCGGCGCCCGGACGATCCTCGTCGATCTCGCCGATACGGCGGCCACACGGGCCGCGATGACGGAAGCGGGGCCGTGCGACTACCTCATCAACAGCGCCGGGATCAACGTCCTCGAAAGCGTGCTGGAGATGACCGACGAAGGCTTCGATGCGGTCGTCGGGATCAACCTGCGCGCGGCGCTCGTCACCAGCCAGGCCTTCGCCAAGGCACGCATTGCCGCCGGCGGGGGAGGGGCGATCGTCAACATCACCTCGATCGCCGGCCACCGCGGCTTCCAGGACCATCTCGCTTATGCCGCCTCGAAGGCGGGGCTCGAAGGCGCGACCCGGGTGCTGGCCAAGGAACTCGGCCCGCACGGCATCCGCGTCAATGCCGTCGCACCCACCATCACGCTGACCGAGCTCGCGCTCGCCGCCTGGAGCGACGAGGTCAAGAGCGCGCCGATGAAGGTGCGCCATCCCCTCAACCGCTTTGCCGAAGCCGAGGAGGTCGCCTCCGCGATCGCCATGCTCCTGTCGGACGACAGCCGCATGGTGTCCGGCGTCGTCCTGCCGATCGACGGCGGCTTCCTCGCCGTCTGATCGACTGCGGTACCCGATGAAGCGGGGATGGCCGATTTCTCAGTCGTCCCCACACTTTTGCGCTCATCCGTAAAGGCCGAGACGCCAGCCTTCAAAAGGCCGTCCGTCGCGCGAGGCTCCGTCCCGCCGCGACGCCCCGCACGGCGTCCGCGCGCCTTTGTCGCGACTCGATCCCGTTTCGAACTTCTTCCCCTGGAAAAGATACCGTCGGCGCCTGCCGTCGGAACGGCCGGGCCCATGGCTGTCCGGCAGCGCGAACCCGTGGCCGATCGCGCCAGCTTGCGCCAGACTGACTTGACAACTTCACAAGTATCCTAGATTTTGTGTTGAACAACACGAACGGACTTGGACGGTTTCGATGTCAATCACGCGCTTCGCCACACGGCTCAACTCCTTTGCCTCGTCGCAGCACACCTACTGGCCCGACCTCAAGGGCAAGCCCAGCATGCTGCAGATGGCCGAGCGTGCTGCAACGGCGAAGGGGCTGACGGACCTCGACCTCAACTATCCCGATCATGTCTCGGAAGACCCGGTGGCGGTCGGACGGCGCATCGGCGACATCGGCCTAGCCGTCAACGGCCTCGCCATGCGCTACTACACCAATCCCGCCTACAAGCTCGGCGCCTTCACAAACCCGGACGAAGCCGTGAGGCGCGAGGCGATCGACCTGACCAAGCGCGGCATCGACGCCGCCCGCGCGATGGGTTCGAACCTGATGACCATCTGGCTCGGCCAGGACGGCTTCGACTACAATTTCCAGGTCGACTACGCCCAGGTCTGGGCCTGGGAGGTCGAGGGCATCCGCGAGGTCGCCGCGCATGATCCGGAGTGCATGATCTCGATCGAGTACAAGCCGAACGAGCCACGCTCCTACAGCTTGCTGCCGGATGCGGCGACGACGCTCCTCGCCATCCAGGAAGCCGGCTCGCCGAACCTCGGCGTCACGCTCGACTTCGCTCACGTTCTTTATGCCGACGAGCAGCCGGCGTTTGCCGCAGCGCTGATCCACCGCAAGAGCCGCCTCCTCGGCGTCCACCTCAACGACGGCTACGCCAAGCGCGACGACGGCCTGATGGTCGGCGCGGTGCACCTGCGTGCGACGCTGGAGCTGCTGCGCCAGATCCGCCGCGACGGCTATGACGGCGCGCTCTACTTCGACACCTTCCCGGATGCGAGCGGCCTCGATCCCGTCGCCGAGTGCGAGGTGAACATCGCCACCGTCAACCGGTTGCTCGCCGTCGCCGACAGCCTCGAGGGCGACAACCGTCTCGGCGATGCGCTGGCCCGGCAGGACGCCGTCGCCAGCCAGGCGATCGTCAACGCAGCGCTGATCGGCGCCGCCTGAACCCATCGCGAACCGGACCGCGGGAGAGTGTCCGGGAATATCTGTGGAGGATAGAATGACCTTTCGTATCAAGGCGCTCGTCGCCGCGTGCACGCTGTCGCTGCTGGCCGGTTCGGCCTTCGCGCAGGAACTGGCCCCGCTGAACTCAGATACCGAGACCGACCGCATCGCCTGGTCCGAGCTCCAGGCGAAGTTCGGCGACCTTCCGGCCGTTGCCGAAGGCACCAAGGTCGGCGGCGTGTCGAAGACGCTGACCAATGAGTACTGGCGCACCCTTGGCGAGGGCTATGCGGCGTTCGCCGCCAAGCACAATGTCGAGGTCGCCTACCAGGCGGCATCGAGCGAAGGCGACCAGCTCGGCCAGCTCTCGATCGCCGAGACGCTGCTCGCGCAGGGCTTTAGCGCGCTGCTGTTCTCGCCGCAGACCGACAACAACCTGCAGCCGGCGCTGGAGTCAGCGGTGCAGCAGGGCGTGCCGGTGGTCAACGTCAACGACGCCGTCATCCCTGGCGCCCGCCACTATGTCGGCAACGTCCAGCAGGACAACGGCGTGCGGGTCGCGCAGTGGTTCATCGACAACCGGCCAGAGGGCGGCAAGGTCGCCGTCATCGAAGGCCAGGCCGGTGTCTTCGCCGCGGGCCAGCGCACCAAGGGCTTCACCGAGACGGTGACCAAGGACGGCAAGTTCACCGTCGTCGCCAGCGTCCCTGGCAACTGGGATCGCCAGGTCGCCTACGATGCGGCCGCCACCATCCTGCAGCAGAACCCGGACCTCCTCGGCTTCTACGCCAACAATGACGGCATGGCGCTCGGCGTCGTCGAGGCGGTGAAGGCCGCAGGCCTGTCGGACAAGGTCGTGGTGTTCGGCACCGACGGCATCTCCGACGCCTATGCCTCGATCCGCGCCGGCGAGCTGACCGGCACGGTCGACAGCTTCCCGATGCTGACCGGCGAAGTCGCGATGGAGACGGCGCTCCGTCTCGTCGGCAAGCAGGCGCTGCCGCGCGTCGTCACGACGCCGCAGGCGCTGATCACCAAGGACAATGTCGAGACTTTCGCCGTGAAGGGCGACGAACTCCGCAAGGTGCTGCTGGCCGCTCCGGCCAAGTAAGCCACAGGCACCCGGGCCCCGCGCGATGCGGGCAGCCCAGGTGTCGTCAACTGCGGTCGGGAGGGCCAGGAGATGACCAGCGAACGTTTGCTGCTATCCAATGTCGGCAAGAGTTTCGGCGCGATCCGCGCACTCGACGGCGTCACCATGTCGGTGCCGCGGGGCACGGTGCACGGCCTGCTCGGCGAGAACGGGGCGGGCAAATCCACCCTGTTGCGCATTCTCTCCGGCATCTTCGACCCCTCCGAGGGCCATGTCGAGATCGACGGCGTCAAGGTCGCCGGACGCGGCCCCGTCGGCGCAAGGCAGGCCGGGATCGCGATGATTCACCAGGAACTGCAGCACGTCGCCGAGCTGACGGTGGCGCAGAACATGTTTCTCGGCCGGCCGCTGAAGAAGGCCGGCGGCCTCCTCGTCGACTGGGCCGCGCAGGAACGTGCCGCCGCCGAGGCCTTGCGCTCGCTCGATCCGGGGATCGATCCCTCGGTGCCGATCCGCACCTTGAAGGTCGCGCAGCGCCAGATCGTCGAGATCGCCCGCGCCGTGATGGAGGACGCCAAGGTCATCGCCATGGACGAGCCGACGTCGAGCCTGACCCCGGCAGAATTCGACCGCTTGGCCGTCCTGATCCGCCAGCTCGCCGCCCGCGGCGTCACCGTGATCTACGTCTCGCACAAGATGGACGAGGTCTTCACCGTCTGCCAGACGGCGACCATCCTGCGCGACGGCCGGAAAGTCGACGACGTGGTTCTCGCCGAGACCACGGAGGCGGGCGTGATCTCACGCATGGTCGGGCGCGAACTCGCCCAGGCCGAGCACAAGGGGTTCGCCACGTCCGACGTCATCCTCGACGTTCGCAACCTGTCGCGCGGCACCGCGGTGCAGGATGCGAGCTTCCGCCTCCACAGGGGCGAGGTGCTCGGCGTTTCCGGGCTCGTCGGCGCAGGGCGGACAGAACTGCTGCGGCTCGTCGCCGGCGTCGACAAGCCGACATCCGGCGAGATCGAGGTCAAGGGCAAGCGCCTGAAGCTCGGCAACCCGCGCACCGCGATCGCCGCCGGCCTCGGGCTGCTGCCGGAAGAGCGCAAGCGCGACGGCATCGTCGCCCGCCGCTCGATCCGCGCCAATATCGGTCTCTCGTCGATGCGCCGTTTCTCGCGCTTTGGCTTCGTCCAGCAGCGGGCCTTGATGCGCGAGAGCGAGAAGCTGATGCGGGAGATGAACCTTCGCCCGCTGATGATCGAGCGGCCGATCGGCCAGTTCAGCGGCGGCAACCAGCAGAAGGCGATCATCGGCCGCTGGATCGCCGCCGGTGCCGAAATCCTCCTCTTCGACGAGCCGACCCGCGGCATCGACGTCGGCGCCAAAGCCGAGATCTACGCGCTGATCGAGCGGCTTGCCGCCGAGGGCCGCGCCGTCATCGTCGTTTCTTCCGAACTGCCCGAGGTGCTGCGCGTCTCCGACCGCGTCCTTGTGATGCGCGAGGGCCGGATCGCGGCCACCATCGAGCGTGCCGACCTCACCGAGGAAGCGATCGTCGCGCACGCCATTCCCCAATCCAACGACGCTGCGAGCCCCGACTCGTCGCCCCGGGAGCACTGACCGATGGCCACCACCGACACTCTCGCCCCCGCCGCCCCGCGCCGCCGCTTCCTCAACTTCGGCCTGCGCGACGCCGGCACGCTGTTCGGCCTGGTCGTCATCGTCGTCGTCTTCTCGGTGCTGACGCCGAACTTCCTGACCGAGCGCAACCTCGTCAACATCCTGCAGCAGTCCTCGATCAACGCCTGCGTGGCGCTCGGCATGACGCTGGTGATCATCGCCGGCGGCATCGACCTCTCGGTCGGCCCGACCGCGGCGATGTCGGCGGTGGTCGCCGCCGCGCTGATGCTGGCGGGCGTCCCCATTGCGCTCGCCATTCCCGCCGCCATCCTGTTCGGTGCGGCAGCCGGCGCTATCAACGGTATGCTGGTCTCGTTCGGCGGCCTGCAGCCGTTCATCGTGACGCTCGGCACGCTGTCGCTCTACCGTGCCATTGCGCTGATCTACACCGGCGGCAACCCGATCTTCGGCATTCCGCCGGAGTTCCGCGCGCTGTTCAACGCCAGCGTCTACGGCATTCCCAATCCGGTGATCATCGTCGCCGTCCTGTCGCTGGCGGTCTGGATCGTCCTCAACAAGACGCCGCTCGGCGAGTATTTCCTCGCCGTCGGTGGCAATGAGGAAGCCTCGCACATCGCCGGCGTGCCGGTGGCGATGACCAAGATCGCGAGCTACACCATCTCCGGCGCGCTCGCCGCGGTCGCCGCGCTGATCCTCGTCGGCCGCCTCGGCGCCGCCGACCCCACCATGGGCAATCTCTGGGAGCTCGATGCCATCGCCGCCGCGGCGATCGGTGGCGCGTCGCTGATGGGCGGCAAGGGATCGATCGTCGGCACGCTGCTCGGCGCCATCATCCTTGGCTCGCTGCGCAACGGCCTGACGCTCCTCAATGTCCAGGCGTTCTACCAACTCCTCGCCACCGGCATTATCATCCTCGTCGCGATGCTGATCGATCGCGCGACGCGGGGGCGGGGATGAACATTTCTTACAGCGATCCGAGAACTATCGGGCCGCACATCCGGATGATGATGCCCCACCTGACGCCGCTGGAGGCGCGGGTGGTGGACATGATCCTCGGACGGCGGGATTTCGATGGGGCGACGTCGCTGAAGAGCATCGCCGAGGATGCCGGGGTCTCCGAGGCGATGATCGTCAAGATCGCCAAGAAGCTCGGCTTCACCGGCTTCAAGGACTTTCGCAGCGGCATCACCGACTACAATCGGCTGCCGACCGCCGACCTGCACCAGGAACTGTCGCCCGACGATACCGGTCCGATGATCGCGCAGAAGGTCTTCCGCACCTCGATCCATGCGCTCGAGGAAACGCTGTCGATCCTCGACCCCGTCGCCTTCGAGCGGGCTGCCGACCTCATCCACGGCGCGCGCCAACGTGACCTCTACGGCATCGGCGGCTCCGCGCAGATCGCCCGCGACGTCGCCCACAAGTTCCTGCGCATCGGCGTGCGCACCAATGTCTTCGACGACGCGCACATGATGCTGATGTCGGCTTCGCTTTTGGGACCGAACGACGTCGCCATCGCCTTCTCGCATTCGGGCAACACCAATGCGGTGATTGAGCCGCTGGAGCTGGCCCGCCGGCGCGGCGCCCGCACCATCGCACTCACCAACTATTCCGGCTCGCCGCTCGCGGGGATCGCCGACGTCGTGCTCTGCTCGACGGCGCAAGGTTCACCGCTGCTCGGCGAGAACGCCGCCGCGCGCATCGCGCAGCTCGTGCTGTTCGACGCGGTGTTCGCGGCGGTCGCCCAGCGCGACCTCGCCGCCGCCGAGCAGAACCTTTCCGCCACCATGGGGGCCGTCAAGGCCAAGAGACGCACATGAGCCAGAGCCTTCCCGTCGTCGTCGTCGTCGGCAGCCTGCATTACGACATCATGGTCGACGCGCCGGACCGGCCGCGAAAGGGCGAGACGGTGACCGGCACGGCCTGGCGCCCGAAGTTCGGCGGCAAGGGCGGCAACCAGGCCGTCGCCGCCGCACAGGCGGGCGCCGATGTGCGCATGGCTGGCGCCATCGGCGATGACGGGTTTGGCGCCTTCCTCCTGGAAAATCTGCAGGTCGGCGGCGTCAATCCGCGGCACATCGCCAAACTCCCGGCCGTCGGCTCGGGCATGAGCGTCGCGATCTCGGACGCCGAGGGCGATTACGGTGCCGTCATCGTCTCCGGCGCGAACCTTCAGATCTCGCATGACGCCGTTGCAGACCCGGCGCTATGGGATGGCGCCCGCGCCCTGATTTTGCAGAACGAGGTGCCGGACGCCGTCAACGTCGCGGCCGCGAGGGCCGCGAAAAAAGCGGGTGCGCTGGTCTGCCTCAACGCGGCGCCTGCCCGCGACCTGTCGGAGGACCTTGCGGCCCTCGTCGACGTGCTCGTCGTCAACGCCATCGAAGCCGAGGCGTTTGGCTCGGACGCGATCGATGACCTCGCGGGCGCCGCCGCCGCCGCACGGCAGTTGTCGCCGCGCTATCCGGTGGTCGTCGTCACGGCGGGCGGCGATGGCGTCGCCGGCCTCGAACGCGGCGGTACCGTCGTCTCGCTGCCGGCGCTGCCGGTGACGCTCGTCAGCACGCACGGCGCCGGCGACGTCTTCGTCGGCGCCTTGGTGGCGGCGCTCGTCGGCGGACAGGGCGACCTTGCCGATCACCTCAGCACCGCCAACGCCGCCGCCGCTGCCCACGTCTCGCAGCCAGCCGCGGAATAGGCGCCGCGCAGCGACGCTAAATTCCGGCGACGCGGCCCAACTTGTCCCTGTGGTTCTTCCTCAGGCGATGGTGTCGACGACGCCGCCATCGACGCGCAGCGCCGCGCCCGTCGTGGCGGAGGCCTGCTGTGACGCGACGTAGACGCAGAGGTTGGCGACTTCCTCGACGGTCGCGGCGCGCTGGATGATCGAGGTCGAGCGGTGCGCTTTGACGAAGTCGGCCGCGACCTCCTCCAGCGGCTTGCCGGTCTTCTTGACCTCGCCCGCCAGCATCTCGGCGACGCCTTCCGACAGCGTCGGGCCGGGCAGGATGGCGTTCACCGTCACGCCCGTGCCGGCCATCCGCTTGGCAAGGCCCCGGGACAGCGCGAGGTCAGCGGTCTTGGTCATGCCGTAGTGGATCATCTCGACGGGGATGTTGAGGCCGGATTCCGACGACAGGAAGAGCACGCGGCCCCAGCCCTTCGCCTGCATGCCCGGCAGGTAGGCGCGCGACAGGCGCACGCCCGACATGACGTTGACGGCAAAGAAGCGCTCCCACTCGGCGTCGGGCACGTCGAAGAAGTCCTGCGGATTGAAGATGCCGGCATTGTTGACGAGGATGTCGACGTCCGGCAGCGCAGCGACGATGGCGTCGCAGCCCTCGGCGGTCCCGACATCGCCCGCGACGCCGCGGACATCGGCGCCAGACGCCTCGTTCTTCAGCTTCGCCACCGCCGCGTCCGTGCGGCCCTTGTCGCGGCCGTTGAGGACGACGGAAGCGCCTGCCTTGGCAAGGCCGAGCCCGATGGCGTACCCGATGCCGGCGGTCGAGCCGGTGACGAGTGCGGTCTTGCCCGTGAGGTCGATCTTCATGGCTTCTCTCCAAAAACGAATGTCGGGGTCGATGGCATCCGCCATCGCCTTTTTGCCGGCGTCGGCGGGCGACAGGCGGTTGGCACTGGCGCTCATCGGCAGGACCTGTTCCCGCGAGACGAGACCGGCCAGCAGCCGATCGAAGGCTGCGACCATGTCGATCGTGCCGACGCTGTGGATGCGATCGTCGATGCGCCGGTTCAATGCGTCCTTCGCCGTGAATTAGTAAATGGCCTCGAGCGGCGTTCCGGGAAGGGCACTAACCCCGGCAACAAATGCGCCCTTCAAACGGTCATCATCGATCCGTCCGCCCCCGTTACCAGTCTGGCAGGGGCCCTCATCGACTTCCACGCCGAGTAAGTCTTGATGGTTTGAAGCCTTCGGACGAGGCTGCGCCGGCGCTGCCGCTCACGGCGCGACTTGGAAATGCAGGATGAAGTCGATCACCTTGTCCGGCGACATCTCGCACGGCTTCAGAAGCGTGCGGTCCCTCAGCCGGTAGAGATTGCCGCTGACATGCGGCCCGCCGCCGAGGTCTTCCCCGAAAAGCCAGCTCCGCCGGCCGTCCGCGGAAGTGCGCACCGTCAGCCCATAGCGACGTCCGCGATAGTTGCCCTCGCTGTAGCCGATGGGGAGGCGATGGAACCGGGCCAGCAAGGACGCGTCGAGATCGGCCATGCAGCCCTATCTGGCGATGCGTCCGGCGGGGGGAAAGGGGGCGGGGAAAAGGGGGGCGGGCAGATGGTTACATCGCCTGCAGCGTATCGCGCATCGCGGCGATCAAAGTGTCGGCGTTGTCGCGCGAGAACACCAGGGGCGGACGAATCTTCAGGACGTTGGCGTGCGGGCCGGAGGCCGAGATCAGCACGCGCCGTGCGCGCAGGCCATTGACCAGCCGGGTGGTGACGGCGGCGTCGGGCGTCTTCGTCTCGGGATCGGAGACCATTTCGACGCCGATGAACAGGCCGGCGCCGCGGACGTCGCCGATGGCGGGATACTCTTTCGCCAGCGCCGAGAGGCCTTCGCAGAGATAGGCGCCGACTGTCCGGGCGTTCTCCTGTAGGCGCTCGTTGGCCAAGGCATCGAGGACGGCGATGCCCGCGGATGCGGCGACGGGATTGCCGCCGAAGGTGTTGAAGTAGCGGCTGCGCTTGCCGAATTCGGCGATCACCGCGGGCTTCACCACGAGGCCGGCCATGGGGTAGCCGTTGCCCATCGGCTTGCCGAGCGTCACCATGTCGGGCTCGACGCCATGGCGCTCGAAGCCCCACATCGTGTCGCCGGTGCGCCCGAAGCCTGGCTGCACCTCGTCGGCGACAAACAGTCCACCGGCGCGGCGGATCGCCTCGACCGCCGGCGCGAGGAACCCCTTGGGCTCCGGGATTACGCCGTCGCTAGAGAAGATGGTGTCGGCGATGAGGAGCGCCGGCTGGATGCCATGGCGCCGGAGATCGTCGATCGCGTGCTGCACGTCGCGGCCGAACCGCTCGCGGGCTTCTTCCGGCGACTGGCGGTAGGGATCGGGGGGCGCGACCGTGCGCACGTGGGCCCCGAGCGCGACGGACGAGCCGAGCGATGGCGAGAACTCGGCAACCGTCGCGGTCACGCCGTGATAGGCGAGGCTCGTGACGATAATGCCGGTGCCGCCGGTGACGGAGCGCGCCACCCGCACGGCGAGGTCGTTCGCCTCGCTGCCGGTGCAGGTCAGCATGACCTGGCTGAGATAGGCCGGAAACGTCGCCGTCAGCCGCTCGGCATAGTCGACCACGCTGTCGTGGAGGTAGCGGGTGTGGGTGTTGAGGATGGCGGTCTGGTGGGTGATCGCCTCGACGACGCCGGGATGGCAATGGCCGAGCGAGGCGACGTTGTTGTAGGCGTCGAGATAGGCGTCGCCGGCCTTGTCGTAGAGCCAGACGCCGTCGCCCCGGACAATGTGGATCGGGCGCTCGTAGAACAAGCGGTAGGCCGGTCCCATGACCTTCTCTCGCCGCTCGATCAGCTTCTGCTCGTCCGGGCTGAGGCGGGCGAAATCGTCCGCGCTGAAAGCATTGACCATCGTCATCGGATTAGGCCTTGCAACTGTCGTGGATGAGGCGGTGGAGGTCGGCGTCCGGGACGGCGGACAGGCGCTGCAAGCCGCCCCAGGCGGTGCGGTGGTTGCGCAGGATGTAATCCCTTTCCGCCGGGCGAAGGCTCGCCCGCCATTCGGTGATGAGCACCGTCATCGCCAGCCGCGCGGCGATGAGGGTCGGCAAGGCGTCGATCTCGATCGTCTCCAGCGGTCGCCGCGCCGAGAAGCCGCTGAGCAGGGCGGCGAGCTTCTCGGCCCAATCCTCGCTCCACACCTGGTAGGATGCCGCCACCGCGAGATCCGCCACCCGCGGCCCGAACACCATGTCGCCGAAGTCGATGATCCCGGAGACGATATCCAGTGCGGCGGGATCGACGAGGACATTGTAGGGATTGAAGTCGTTGTGGATCACCTGCGCCGGAAGGTCGCCGAGCACGGGAAGGACGGTTCGGCGGAAGCGGTCGAGGACCGCCTCGACGCCCGGCCGCCGCTCCGGGGCGACGAAGCCGACGAGCGAGGCGAGGTCGGCGAAATGCGAGAGGTCCCAGAGAAGCTTTCCCACCGGCGGCCGCGCCGTTGCGCCGGCAAGGCCCGCCGACAGGCTGCCGAGCGCCAGCCCCAGCTGGTGGCAAAGCTGGGGATTGGCCGGCGTCGCGCCCAGCAATTCACCGTCGAGATAGGTCATCATCCGCAAGCGGCGGCTTCCGCCCGCCGTGTGCAAGGCATAGCTCGTCTCGCCGCCGAGCGTTCTCACCATCTTCGGCACGGGGACCTGCAGCGGCATGACTTCCAGGTGCAGCAGCACGTCGGCCTGAAAATCGAGGGAGCGGACGTCCTCGAGCGGATTGGCGATCTTCAGCGTGAAGCGGCCGTGCTCGGATGTGATCCTGAAGGTCTCGTCGCGCTCGCTCGAAAGGCGCTTGGCCTCGCCCGTGACGCCGAAGACGGAGGCAGCCAACGCCTCGACCTCCGCCATCCCGCAGAGTTCCCAATGGGCGTTCAGGATGTCGTCTTCCGGCGGCTGTTGCATCATGTGTCCAGCGGGGAGAGGGCGCTCCACACGAGCGACGTGCACACGATAGCTTTCTGATGCATCATGCGTCAAGATTGGGGGCGAGCCTCAGTTGGTGGCGGTTCGGTTTCGACCAGCCAGCAGAGACAGGCCGGAGAAGAACGGAAGGCGATGGACGAGTTTCAGCCGATGGACCGGCGCAATCTCTACGAGGGGGTCTATGCGCGGCTGTCGCAGGCGTTGACCGACGGCGTGCTGAAGCCGGACGACAAGCTGCGCATCCGGACCCTGTCCGACCAGCTCGGCGTCAGCGTGACGCCCGTGCGCGACGCAATATTGCGGCTCGTCGAGGCGCATGCACTGGAGTGGCGCGGCCCGAAGGATATCCGGGTGCCGCGCATGACGGCTCACCAGCTGGACGAGGTTCGTCTGATCCGGTTGCGGCTGGAGGGGCTTGCCGCCAGGCTCGCCGCTGACGTCATCGACCCGGCAGGCGTCGCCATGCTGGCGGGGATCGTCGAGGAGAACGAGGCCGCGCGCTCGTCTGGCGACGTCGCCGCGGCGGTGCGGCTCAACCGAGCCTTCCATTTCGGTATTTCGGAGGCCGCCGGCCTGCCGGTGCTGCACGGCATGATCCAGAGTCTCTGGCTGCGCATGGGGCCGCTCATCGCCTCGGTCTACGCCAGCGGCGGCGAGGCGATGATCGCCCATCGCTACGACATTCTCGCCGCGATCGAGCGGCGGGATGGCGCCGCAGCCGACGCTGCCATCCAGGCCGACATCAACGCGGCCATCGTCTTCTTCCAAAGCGCCGGCGTGCTGTCCGATAACGGCGACATCCGCCGGTAAAGCAAAGCCGCCGTCCGCGGACGGAATCTCCGTCCTCGGATGGCGGCTCGCTGTGAAGACAGTGCGCCGCTATGGCGCCGTCGCACTGCCAGCTTCCGGTTGCGTTACGGCTTCGCTGCCGCGCCGTCTGCGGCCTTGTCGAAGACGATGCGCCACAGTTCCGTCGGCAGGCTTGCCGGTGCCCCCGGCTTGTAGAAGGCCGAGTCCTGGATGTGCGAGGACGTGACGTAGACCGTCCCGTCCGGCCCTTCTCCGAACGTGTCGGGCCAGCGGAGACGGGCGTCCTTGACCAGCATTTCGGGCTTGGCCGAAGGGCCGGCCGCGAGGTCGCGGATCTTGACCGCATCCTCCTCCGGGGCGGAGACGTACATGTGCCCGCTCTCTCTTCCGATGATCAGGCCATCGGCCACGCCGTTTTCACCGTAAGGCTCGATGCTGGCGGCGACATCCTTGCCGTCTGCAAGGCTTGCGACGAGCGCTTCGGTCGGTACGCGGTAGAGCGTCTTGCCCTTGATGGCTTGCCAGTACAGCGTCTTGCCGTCCGGCGTCAGCGCGATCCCGTCGGCCGCAAACTCCACGCCTCGGCCGTCGGGCCGGCGCACCGGCTTGCCGTCGGCCGTGACGACGAGGCCCTTTTCGGGCTGCGTCGAGGGGTGCCCGTCGAGCAGACGCTTGGCCTTGCCGGCCGCAAGATCGACGACCAGCAGCGCTCCCTTGGCGCCGGAATCGGTGATGTAGGCGTATTTGCCATCAGGCGAAAAACGGACGTCGTTGAGGTAGGAGCCTTGTGGCGCCGCCGTCTCGTCGAAGGCGATGGTCTGGGCGACGGCGTTGGTCTTCAGATCGATCTTCACGAGCTTCGGCCCGGTCGGCACCAGCGTGCCTTGCGCCGGCGCTGCGGGATCGAGCACCCAGAGGCTGCCGCGGCCGTCGGCGACGACGCTCTGGACGCAGATCCAGTGATCGACCGCCGTCATCTCGTCCTTGCGGGCATTGCGCCAGCTGTTCCAGCCGTCATCCGGGTAGGGCTTGATGCTGCCGTCCTTCATCACCTCGGCAACCGACACAGGGGAATCCTCCGTCCAGCGCGGGAAGTTCACGAAGATGCGTCCGTCTTCGGCAACGGTGACGCCGGTGACTTGGTGCGGGAAGGCGGCGACCTGCTCGAGCCGGGCGGCCGGGGCGGAAGCTTGCTGCGCGGCGGCGATCGCGGGGATGGAGCAGGCGGCGAAGCCAGCCAGCAGCATGATGGGAAGTGTCTTCATCCGGAAATCCTAACGCGGAAATGGGGCCGGCGACGCGAGGGTCTTTGGCAAGAGCCAGGAGGAAAGGCGGGCTTTCCTTCTGGTGAACGGTTCCTGCCAATCTCAAAGGAAAGGAAGAGGTTCCTCGGGCTCCGCGGAACGTGAGCCACACGGCGTCTCGGTTCGGTGGCGTACGCATCTCGCGGTGAGGACAGGCGGCGCGAGAGGCGGTTCGGCGTGAGGGCCAAGATACGATCAGCGCGGAGGTGGTGTGGTCGATACGGTGAAGATCACGAGTGGCCTGACTAACGCCGGCGGGGTGGGCCTGCTCCGCCTTCCCCTGCGCGTAAGCTTACCCTGTTGCGTCTCCCTCCTTGGCGTAGTCGTTGAAATTTCGTCATCCCGGGCTTGACCCGGGATCCATTCCTCAGCGCTCATTCCGCCGCTCCGGTTCAATCACACCGGTCCGCCGTTCTCGATCGTGACGGCGATTTGGAATGGATCCCAGCGAAAACCAGCGGTTTCGCAGAGGTCAAGCCCGGGATGACGACGCTGAAGTGGCAGTGCAAACTGTGGAAGTGTAAGCGTAGGCTCCAGGCTCCAGGCTTCAGGCTTCAGGCTTCAGGCTTCAGGCTTCAGGCTTAGGCGTAAAGTTAGCGTAGGAGTCATGCGTAGGTGTCGGCTTCAAGCGTCCGACGGCAGCATCAGGCGCTATGCGTCAGGCCGATCCGCCCCGCGAAACCGGCACGAACACCATCACCACCCTCTCCAACGTCGACGTGCTCCGCGGACCTATCCGACGCCGTTCGCTGCGCTCCTGCAGACGATCCGGCTCGGCGCACTGGCGGGCCCGCTGGGCTGGTACCGGGGAACAATTGACCGGTCCCGCCCTTTCGACCCTCGACCCCACTTTTCACCTCCCCAAACGAGAGCCCCATGTTCGGAATGAAAAAGAAAATCCGCTATGCCGTCGTCGGTGGCGGACAGATCTCGCAGCAGGCTTTCATGCCCGGCATCGGCCAGACCGGCAATTCGGAGCTGGTGGCGCTGGTCACCGGCGATCCCGCCAAGGCCGACAAGCTGGCCAAGCTCTATGGCATCAAGGCCTGGCGCTATGAGCAGTATGGCGAGCTCCTGGCCTCCGGCGAGATCGACGCCGTCTATGTTGCGACCCCCAACTTCCTCCATCTGGAGTATGCCGTCCCGGCGCTGGAAGCCGGCATTCACGTGCTGCTCGAGAAGCCGATGGCGTCGAGCGTCGAGGAAGCCGAACAGATCATCGCCGCCCAGAAGAAGAGCGGCGCCAAGCTGATGATCGCCTACCGCCTCCACCACGAGCCCGGCACGGTCGAGATGATCACCCGCGCCCGCAACGGCGAATTCGGCGAGCTCCGCAGCTTCGTGTCGACCTTCACCCAGGACGTCGCCGAGAAGAACTCGCGCGGCCACAACGGCTACTGGGGCGGCCCGGTGCCGGACATGGGCACCTATCCTCTCAATGCCGTGCGCAACCTCTTCGGCGCCGAGCCCATCGCCGTGCATGCCGTCGGCACGAAGACGCCGAGCCGCGGCTTCAATTTCCACGACACGGTCGCCGTGACGCTGCTCTTCCCGCAGGAGCGCGTCGCGCAGTTCACCGTCAGCTACGCGGTGGCTGCATCGGAGTCCTTCGATCTGATGGGCACCAAGGCCAGCATCTACGCCTCCCCGTGCTTTATGTTCGGCGCGACGACCAGCATCACCTATGTCGAGACGGTGGAAAAGACCAAGAAGGAGCACGCGTTCGATCCGGTCGACCAGTTCGGCAACGAGACGGAGTACTTTTCGGCCTGCATCCTCGATGGGCGCGATCCCGAGGCGGATGGCGAAGAGGGGCTTATGGACATGCGGGTGCTCGCCGCGGTCGAGCGCTCGCTCGAAACCGGCGAGACGGTGACGCTGGAGCCGCGCTCCCGCAGCCGGGGCGTCGAGCCTGACCAGGCCTTGAAGCTGAAGCCGTCGAAGGCACCGGGCGAGGACGAGCTGATCAGCGTCATCCCCCAGTCCGCCTGAGGCGCAAACACCGGTGAGAAGGCCCGCGGGTGTCCGACCGGCGCCGTGGGCCTTCTTGCCGATACCTGCCAAGCTCTGCCTGAGAGTGCCGCTATGACGAAGTCATCCGCCGCGAAGGACCGGACACACCATCAGCTCCATCAGCTGTTTGCGGGTCTGCGCGACGGTGTGATCCTCGTCGGTCTCGATCAGCGCATCGTCTGGGCGAACCAAGCCGTGCTCAAGATGTACGGAGCCGACCGGATCGAGGATCTCGGCTTCGACATCGAGGATTTTCGCAAACGCTTCAGGCTGACGGCCCGCGACCGGCATGCCGACGGCGAGGCAGGCCTATCGGTTGCCCGGGCCATGGCGGGTGAGGTCTGCGAGCCGTCTATCGCCGAGGTTCGGCTGGACGGCGAACCGGACGAGACCCGCGTCCATGCCTTGCGCTTTCAGGTCATCACCCGGGAGAATGGCGAACCTGATTTCCTGGTGCTCATCGTCGAGGACGAGACCGCGCGCTACGACGCCGAGGACCGTTTTGAGAGCGCCTTTAACGCCAATCCGGCACCCGCCATGATCTGCCGCATCTCCGACCAGTGCTTCGTCCGGGTGAACCGCGGTTTCCTCGACATGACCGGCTTCTCCCCGGACGATATCCTGGGCCGCACCGCCCTGGAGTTCGACGTGCTGGCGGGCTCGCGGGGGCGCGACAATGCCCTGGAATGCCTGCGCGAGGGAAAGACCATTCCGCAAAATGAATCCGATCTCACGCTGCCGGACGGGTCGACCAAGTGCGTCCTTGTCGCTGGACAGCCCATCGAGCTGTCGGACGAGCCTTGCATGCTGTTCACTTTCGCCGATCTCGAGCCACGGCGGCGCGCCGAAAAGGCGCTGCGCGAGAGCGAAGAGCGGTTCTCGAAGGCCTTCAAGCTGTCGCCGGTCGCCTCCGCCATCAGCCGGCTCGAGGGCTTCCGCTTCATCGAAGTCAACGCCGCCTATACCGCACTGACGGGATACGGGCGCGAACAGATTATCGGCCGTTCCGCGCCGGACCTTCATATCTGGGCCGATCCAGAGGTCCGGACTGCGTTCGAGAGACAGGTTCTCGAAAACGGGTCGGTGCGCGATCTCGATTTCCGCATCCGCCATGCCGATGGATCGGAACGCGACTGCCGGCTGGCCGCGGAACGGATCGTCATCGACGACGCAGACTGCATTCTCAGCATCATCTCGGACGTGACCGAATTGAAGAAGACCGAGGTCGACCTGATCGAGGCCATCGACGCGGTGATGATGGATGCCACCTGGTTCAGCCGCAAGATCGTCGAGAAACTGGCGAATGCCCGTTCTGGAACGCCTGGCCAAGCTGCAAGCCCGGAACTCGACATGCTGTCGCACCGCGAGCGCGAGGTGCTTGAGCTTATCTGCGAGGGGCTGAGCGATGCCGACATCTCGTCCACGCTGAACCTGTCGCGGCATACGGTGCGCAACCACATCGGATCGCTGTACCGCAAGATTCAGGTCGCGCGCCGCGGCGCCGCCGTGGTCTGGGCCCGCCAGCGCGGCCTGACAGGGCGTTCATCCCGCAAGGACCCCAAAGATCCCAAGAAGAGCCAATAGTAGCCATACGAATTGGTTCTTTTAAGCCTTTTTGATCTGGTCACGCCGCTCCATCTTTTTCGTGACCTACGGGCCATGCTGCACTTTAGCGCAGGCTTTGACGGTCCTATCGGGGCGTTCGCCGCGTCATCGCGCCGTCGAACGTCCCCGTGGATGGAGGAGACAGCAGATGATCGACGAGACAAGGAATGCGATCGCGATTCCCAGCACAGCCAAAGCTGAAAAGCTTTCGTCAGAAGGCGGAGGCGACGCGCGCAGGATCGTGCTCGGCAACGTTCTAGCAAGCACCCGGATCGCCGGCCTTGTCGTTGTTCCCCGGGCCATCACGGGTTGGCTCGGCCAGCGTCCGGACCTTGGCCATCCCTTCCGGGCCGACCGCCTGATGCCCTCGCGCCGGACGGCCTGAATGCCTTGCGGTGATCAGGCGCCGGTTACGCCTCCTGTCGTTCTTCGCCGGGAAGAAATGGTGCGGATCGACGGGATCACGGTGGCGACCGGCGGGTTGGGGATGCCGAAGACTGCCGGGACCGAAACGTCAGTTCACGCCACCGTTCATGACCTCGATGCGGCACCCGTGGAGGTAACGCGGGTTCGAGTGGACCGGGAGGTCGATGAGGCGCCCCGGGTTCGACAGGAGGGGGATGTCACGATCATCTCACTCGTCGAGGAGGTCCTCGTGGTTACCAAGCGATTGTTCCTGCGCGAAGAAATCCACGTCCGCCGCAGCGCATCGGCGAGGCCAGCTGAACCGACGGTCCCATTGAATCCGCCAATGGCTGGGGGAACCAGCGGCGACCAAGACTTGCAGCCCATCGAAGACAAAGGGGAGACCATGCCATGACACAGACCATTACCGCCTATTTCGACACCCGCACGCAGGCCCAGGCCGCCGTCGACAGGCTGGCGCACCTCGGCATTGCCGGCGCGAACGTCGCCCTGCACGACGGAACCGCTTCCGCCGGCGAGCCCGCGGATAAGGGTTTCCTCGCATCGCTTGCGGACTTCTTCATGGGCGACGAGGACCGCGACACCTATGCCGAAGGTGTTCGACGCGGCGGGTCCGTCGTGACGGTGACCTGTCCCGATGCCCAGTTCGATGCGGTCTCCGATATCCTCGAGGCGGAGGGGGCCGCAGACCTTGACGAAAGGGCCTCGTCCTGGGAGGCGGATGGCTGGAATCGTCTGACCGACTATGCGATCGGCTCGATCGAGCGCCTAAATGCGCTTTCGGGCGTTCGTCCGAGGCACTCTTCTTCGAGTGAAAGCAGCAGGCCCGTCCGGCAGGATACGCTCGGCACGGATCATGCCGACACCGGGGCAATGGCCGATGCGAATCCTCGGCTTGGAACGCGCGACGTCAGCCACGGCCGCGCGCGCGTCCGCTCCTACGTCGCCGACGTCTCTGGCCGCGGAGAGGTGTCGTCGGGTGGAGCGACCGTCGACATCCTGTCGCCCTCGATGGACCGCAGGGACACGCGCGCCGACGTATCCGTCGACCGCAAGGATGGTGTGAAGTCGGCGGATGTTCGTCGCGAGAGCCATCACGAAGCCTGACGCCGGACCGGCGGGGCGTCTCGGCGACGCTCCGTCGAGCCTAATCCTGCGCCGCGGTCATGCGGGTGGCTGGACGGCGCGACAGGGGCCGACGGCGGGGAAAACTTGCCGCACGCGGCGACTTGGGCCTTCAAGGCTTTGCATCCGGTGTTCGCGTTTCCCAACGCCCCTAGGCAGGCAATTTATCACCCCGCTTTGATCACATCTGCTAGACGAAGAAATGGGCAGCGATCAAAATGCCGGAACCTCGGGCGGTTCTGCGTGTATCATGAAGCAGTTAGCCTCACGTAATCGTGCGCGTTGCCGTTTCGGCATCCGTCGCCAGACAAGGATACCGCCGCTCCATGGCGATCAATATGTTGGGTGCCGCCCGTCGCGGTATAGCCCCCGGTCGCCGCGCTGATTCCGCAGGGTTCGTTGCCAGTATCATCGTTCTGGTGGTGACCGTTCCGCTGTTCGCCTGGAGCCTTTGGGCCAGCCATGCCCGGAGCATGTCGAGCAATGCGCAGGCGGCGCTGAATGTGGCTTTGTCCGACCTGCAGGCGACGGTCACGACAGCCCAGAGCAGCATGCGGGGCTATGTGCTGTCCGGCACCGACGCTTTTCTCGAGCCTTACCGTCAGGCCGCAGAGACATTTCCCGTCTCGCTGGATGCGGTGACGCAGACGCTGGCCAGCGCCTCGGCCGACGGCGAGGAACTTGAGGTGATCCAGGATCTTGCGCAGCAGCAGATGGATTTCATCGACTCGGTGGTCGCAACCCGCGGAGAGCAAGGCTTTGCGGCCGCTTCGGCGTTGATCACCGGCGGGGTCGGCCGGGAGATCATGGGCCAGTTGCGCGAGGCGACCGGCGAGATGAAGCAGGCGTCCCGCGACGTCATCGACGGCAATACCCGTTTCGAGCGCTTCCTGACCTGGCTCCAGGTAGGCCTCTTCCTTCCCGCCATCGCTGCCGCCTTCTACCTCGTTACCATCGCCCGGCGAAGGCAGAGGCAGCTGCGGGCCGCCGCCGACCTCCTCAGCGATCTGCTGGAGGCCGCCCCGGTCGGCACGGCCTTTTTCGACGCCGACCGCCATCTGGTGCGCGCCAACCGCGAGTTTGCCGGGATCATTGCCTCGACCGGAACCGACAAGGCCAAGGACTGGCTCCTGCCGATCCTAAACCGTGTGCTCGAATCAAAGGAAACCGTTACCGACCGGGCCTTTGCGTTCGGCGAAGGCGGGGAGCGCCGGGCGGTCATCTCGGCCTTCCCGACCAAGGGGGCGACAGCCGGCGCCCATGGCGTCGGCGTCTTCGTGCTGGATACGACAGAGCAGTTGCGCACCGCCACGGAGCTTAGCGAAACCAGCCACCGCCTGACCGCAGTCGCCGACAACATTCCGCAGCTTGCCTGGATGGCGCGGCCGTCCGGCGAGATTTTTTGGCACAACCGGCGTTGGTTCGACTACACCGGCACCAACGCCGAACGGATGGCCGCGGAAGGCTGGTCGACGGTCATCGCTGCGGACCATGCCGAGCGCGTCGATGCCAGCTACCGCGCCGCCTTCGCCTCCGGTGAGCCTTGGGAGGATACCTTCCCGCTGACGGCGGCGGATGGAAGCCTGCGTTGGTTCCTTGGGCAGGCGGTGCCGATCCTGGGCGAGGACGGACGTATCCTGCGCTGGTTCGGCACGCATACCGACGTTACCAAGCAGCGCGCGCTCGAGGAAGAGTTCCTGGCGGCCAAGGAAGTTGCCGAGAACGCCAACCGGGCCAAGAGCCAGTTCATTGCCAATATGAGCCATGAGCTGCGCACGCCGCTGTCGGCGGTGATAGGCTATGCCGAAATGCTGGAGGAAGAGGTCGAGGATCTCGGGCACAGCCATCTCCTGCCGGACCTCAAGAAGATCGAGAGCAATGCCCGCCACCTCCTCAGCCTGATCAACGACGTGCTCGACCTGTCGAAGATCGAGGCGGAGCGGATGGACCTCTATGCCGAGACCTTCGATCTCGCTGCCGTGCTCGACGATGTCGCCGCGACCGTCGGCTCGCTGGTCGCCAAGAAGTCCAACGAGCTCGTCATCGCGCACAATGGCGCGCTCGGCGAGATGCACACCGATCAGGTCAAGATCCGTCAGTGCCTCCTCAACCTCCTGTCGAACGCCTCGAAGTTTACCGAGAGCGGCACGATCACTCTCTCCGCCGAGCGCAAGTCGGACGGGTCGCGGGACTGGATCACGCTGGCGGTGACCGATAGCGGTATCGGCATGACGCAGGAGCAGGTCGAGCGCCTGTTCGAGCGTTTCGCCCAGGCCGACGAGACAACGACCCGCAAGTTCGGGGGCACCGGTCTCGGTCTCGCGATCACCCGCGCCTTCTGCCGCTTGCTCGGCGGCGACATCGGCGTCGCCAGCGAGGAAGGGAAGGGCACCACCTTCACCATCCGCGTCCCCGCGATCGTCGCCGAGGACGAGCATGACCAGCCGATCCTGCCGACGGGAGGCGATCCCGCACTGCCCGGTCCCGCCGGGACCGTACTGGCGATCGATGACGATCCGCATGCCCGTGACCTCGTCACCCGGTTCCTGACCAAGGAAGGCTATGCCGTGCGGACGGCGTCGGACGGGGTGTCCGGCCTCGAAATGGCGCGGGCGATCGTGCCCGACGTGATCTTGCTCGACGTCACCATGCCGAAGAAGGACGGCTGGTCGGTGCTGTCTGAGTTGAAGGAGGACCCGGTCCTGTCGGGCATTCCGGTGGTGATGATCTCCAGCCTCGACGAGAAGCGGCTCGGCTATGCGCTCGGCGCCACGGACTACTTGGTGAAGCCCGTCGAGTGGGATAAGCTGAAGGGCGTGATGGACCGGTTTCGCGAGCCCCCCGGCGGGCTGGTGCTGGCGATCGACGACGACGAGGACACGCTCGGCCGCTATGGCGCCATGCTGCGCCGGCTCGGCTTCGAGTTCGCCTCGGCGACGAATGGCCGGCTCGGTCTCGAGCGACTGGAGGAAAGGCGTCCCGATCTCATCCTTCTCGACCTCAACATGCCCATCATGGACGGCTTCGACTTTCTCGGCGAGCTCCGCGCGCGGCCGGACCTTGCCGATATTCCCGTCGTCGTCCTCTCCTCGATGAATCTGACCAGCGAGGAGCGGCGGACGCTGAACGCGGCGGCGGACGAGGTTCTGTCGAAGACCGAGGTCTCCATGCGCCAGCTGGCGGAGCGGATCCGGGGCGTCATCCCGGCGCCTCAGGGACTGACGGAGAAAGTGTGAGCCAGACGCTCATCCGACCTCGATCGCGGGATGACCGCGACCGTTGCGAGGCCCGCGACTGCGAAGGCTTGCGAGGGAACCGCAGAAGCTGGCCGCGTTGTTTCGCTTGAAGCACTAGTTTGGGTCGCTTCCCAACGCGGGGTAGCGTTCAGCCGGCTTGATCCGGTCGCCAGCAAACGGCTCGATCAGGCCGTCCACCGGTCCGATTGTGCGGGATAGAACAGGCCTTCGAACTGGACGGCCTTCATGGGGCGGCCGAACATGTATCCTTGTGCTTCGGGGCAGCGGATAGCCCGCAGGTAATCCGCTTCGTCCACCATCTCTATGCCCTCAGCGATGACGTCGAGATCGAGGCCCGCCGCCAGCCGGATGACGGCTTCGACGATCGCCTGGCCCTTGGCATCCCCGCCGATCCCGCGGATGAACGATCGGTCGATCTTGAGGCGTGTCACCGGGTAGTCCTTCAGCATGCTCAGCGAGGCAAAGCCCGTTCCGAAATCGTCGAAGGCGATGCCCACGCCGATGGATTTGAGGTGATGCAGCGTTTTGGTGATGCTGCGTTCATTGCGCAGGATGGTATTTTCGGTGATTTCGAGTTCGAGCGCCCTTGCCGGGAGATCGTGATCGGACAGCGCCCGTTCGACCGTTTCAGCGAGATCGTTTGTCCGGAACTGGGCGGCAAAGAGGTTCACCCCGATGCGGAAGTCGCCAAGGCCCATCTTTCGCCATGCCGCGGCCTGCGCGCAGGCGGTGCGCAAGACCCATTCGCCCACGGGAACACACAGAAGGCCGCTTTCGAGGACCGGTAAAAAGGCCCCGGGGGCGACGACGCCGTGTTCGGGGCGGTTCCAGCGGATCAGCGCCTCGGCCCCGGAGAGGCTGTTGTCCGACAGCCGGACCTGCGGCTGATAGTAGAGTTCGAACTCCTCCTCCTCCCACGCCTTGCGCAGGCCCGAACTCACGCTGCTGCGCGTCGTCATGGCCGCGCGCAGTCCCAGCGTGAAGATGCGGACCCGGTGACGGCCGTCGGCCTTCGCCTGGTAGAGGGCGAGATCGGCGTCGCCCAGAAGGGTGGAGGCGTCGCCGGCATCGTCGCAGGAGGTGGCAATTCCGATGCTGGCGCCAATGTAGATCGGCTGCTCGTCGAGCTCGATGGGTGCCTCGATGGAGGAGATGAGTTGCTCCCCCAGTGAAGCCGCCAAGAGCGGATCGCCCCATCCGGCACTGAACACGACGAACTCGTCGCCGCCCAGACGGCCGAGCAGATCGTTCTTGCCGATGATGCCCGATAGACGCCGGGCCACCACTTGCAGGACCTGATCTCCCACCGCGTGGCCCAGAGTGTCGTTCACGTCCTTGAAACCATCGAGGTCGAGAAGGAGAAGCGTCATCGAAACGCCGGCGGCGGAGGCCTTTGCGATCGCCTTGTGAAGGCTGTCGCGGTTGAGGAGGCCGGTCAGGCTGTCGTGTTCGGCGGAGTAACGGAGTTGCTCCTCGGCCTGTTTGCGCGCCGTCACGTCCCGCAGGATGGCGCCGAACTTCGGCTCGCCATTCTCGACCCAGCGCGACAGCGAAAGCTCTATCGGAAACTCGGAGCCGTCTCGGCGGCACGCCATCAGGTTCTGAGAGGTCCCGATGATGCGCTCGGCGCCGCCGGCTGCGACGCGGGCAAGCCCGCGGCCGTGCTGAGCGCGCAGTTCCGGCGGGACGATCATGTCGAGCGAACGCCCGACTGCATCCTCCGCGCTATAACCAAACATCCGCTCGGCAGCGCTATTCCAGGACGTGATGATGTTGTGACCGTTCGCGCAGATGATGCCATCCGGCGACGTCATGGCAATGTTCTGGAACTGGCTTCGGCTGGCGCTGTTGGCAAGCTCCAGCCGCCGCAACTCCATGCGGTCCATCACCAGCGAGGCAAGGTTCACGAGGAACAGGCGCTCCTGCTCTGATAGTCCCGGCCGGGGCTGATGGTCGATGAGACAGAGGCTGCCGAGACGGTGGCCCGAGGCCGAAATAAGCGGGGCGCCGGCATAGAAACGAATGAACGGCTCGCCTGTGACGAGCGCGTTGGAGACGAAGCGGGAATCCTTGGTGGCATCCGGCACCACCATCACCTCGTCGCCCAGCATCGCGTAGGTACAGAAGGAAACGTCGCGGCTCGTCTCGCAGACGGGAAGGCCGACGTTTGCCTTGAAGAACTGGCGGTCCCGGTCCACCAGCGAAACGAGGGCGATCGGGACACTGAAGACGTGCGAGGCGATTTCAACGATGCGGTCGAACTCGTGTTCGGGCGCGGTCCCAAGAATGCCAAACGCTTCGAGCGCGGCTAGGCGCTCACTTTCGTCGTCGAGGATGGGGTAGGACATGCGATGCTGCCGCTGAAAGCTGATGCTGAGAGTCTAGCCTCAAATAACTTAAGGAATGACGCAGCCTCTGCTTGGGTCAGGGGAACTGCTCCCTCAGTCTTTTGTGGCTAGCGTCCCACGCGTGACAGTCACCAGGCTGGCTTGTCCGAAGGACATCTCGCGCGACGCGGCGTCCGGTCGATCCGAAAGCACATAAAATTGTGCCGGTTTAGCCCGGCAAACAGAAGTCTCCCTGAATATTATCTTAGCTGGTAACGAATCGAAAATCGAAGATCGCTACCAGTGCTTGCGGTGCGTCGCCAAACTCACACTCGAAGACGGCGAAGGCCAGTCGGGATTCGGTTTGATGTCTTTTCTACAGCGCGGGCGGTTTTGGATTCTGTTGGCAGTCCTGTTGATGGGCTTCTGCGGCGCGTCGACGTTCGCGCTCCTCGAGATGCGCCGGGACACCTATGGTACCGCCGTCGCCAACGCCGATAATCTCCGCCGCGTGCTGTCGCAGGACATCGAGGGCAATCTGCGCAATTACGACCGGGTTCTGTCGGGCGTTGCGGCGAAGCTGACGGGCGGCCGGATCGCCTCTCTCGCGCCGGACCTGCAGCAGGCCTACCTGTTCGAGGGCGTGCTGGTGGATCCCTATTTCACCAGCCTTCTCGTTCTCGATGCGGCGGGCAACGTGGTGCGCGACGCCGGGGCGAACCCGCACCGGTCCGACAACTTCTCCGATCGCGACTATTTCCAGCTGCAGCGGGACGGAAAGGTCGAGGGGATCTACCTCAGCGACCCGTTCCGGCGCCGGCTGACGGGAGACGACGTCGTGATCGCCCTCAGCCGCCGGATCGACAGCGCGGACGGTTCCTTTGCGGGCGTTGTCGTCGGCACGGTCAGGCTGGATTATTTCCGCAGCCTGTTCGAACGCGCGGCGCTTCAGCCGGGCGACAGCATCAACCTGTTCTCGGCCAAGGGCGTCATGCTGATGCGAACGCCCTACCGCGATGACCAGATCGGGCGCGACTTTTCCGCCACTAGCAACATCCGCCGTTTTATCGCCGAGGGTGCGGGCACGTTCTCCGGCGTCGCCGCCGTCGATGGCCTGCCGCGCATCTATACGTTCGGCCGGGTCGGTGACCTGCCGCTGATCATGAATGTCGCGCTGGACGAGGCGGCGGTCTATGCTGGCTGGCGGACCCGAGCCGCGCAGATTGGCGCCGTGCTCGTTCTGCTGTCCGTCATCGCGCTGGCCCTGGGGCTTCTGGTCCGGCGGGAATTGGCGAACCGGGCGCGGGCAGAGAAGACGGCGCTGCAGAACGAGACGCAGTACCGGCTGCTGGCCGACAACGCGTCCGACATCATCATGCGGCTCGATAGCGACCTGACGCGTCGATACGTGTCGCCGGCCTGCCGCCGGGTCCTCGGCTACGACCCGAGCGAGCTGATCGGCCAAAAGACGCGCGATCTCATCCATCCCGACGACTGGCCGCTGGTCGAGGGGATCGTCGCGGCCTGCCGCGAGCGTCAGGAGCCGGCAGAGGCGGTCTATCGCCTGCGGCACCAAAGCGGCCGGGAGGTCTGGGTCGAAGGACGCTATGGCAGCATTTCCGAGAAGGACGGCTATCTCGTGGTCCTGCGCGACATCACCAAGCGCAAGGCAGCGGAGCTCGAACTCGACAAGGTTCATGCCCGCCTGGAGCAGCTGGCCAACAAGGACGGCCTGACCGGGCTCGCCAACCGGCGGCAGTTCGACGAGAAGATGGCGCTCGAGTGGGATCGTGCAGCCGGCGATGGCAAGCCTCTGTCGCTCCTGCTGCTCGACGTGGATCACTTCAAGCGGTTCAATGATACGCACGGGCACCAGGCCGGAGACGACTGCCTGCGGCGGGTGGCGGCGGCGGTCGAGCAGTGCGTGCGCTCCCACGATATGGCCGCCCGCTACGGCGGCGAAGAGTTCGCAGTGATCCTTCCGGGCAGCGACGAAAGGGCGGCCCGGATCGTCGGCGACCGGATCGTGTCGGCCATCGAGCGCCTCGGCATTCGCCATCGCGGCAACGAGGCGCCGGACAGTGTGGTCACGATCAGCGTCGGCTGTACCACGCGCCAGGCCGAGGCCCCTGAGGGCGTCGATCCGGCGGAGATGATACGGCTGGCGGACGCAGCGCTCTATGAGGCGAAGCGGACCGGCCGGAACCGGGTCATGGCCACCCCCGACATGCCGTCCGACCCGAAGCCGCCGATCGTCGTGGACGACGAACAGAGATCGGTCCGGGCCGACCAGGCCGCCTCCGGGATCACGCCGGGCGCGACGGATGCGCTGAACGCCATCGCGCGCAGCGCCGCGGAGATCATGGACGCGCCGATCGGCTTCGTGTCGCTGGTCGGCAGCGAGAAGGTGATCCTCATTGGGCGGCACGGCATCGATGCTGCCGATGTGCCCCGTGACATCTCCTTCTGTGCCCATGCGGTGACCGGGCTCGAGCCGCTCGTCGTCGCGGACCTTGCACGCGACAGCCGTTTCTCGGAGAACCCCCTGGTGACCGGCGACGGCATGCGCGCCTACATGGGCGCGCCCTTCTCGGACCCGGAGACCGGACTGCCGCTCGGCGCCGTCTGCGTGGTCTCGCGCGAGCCGATGCGCAGCGAACCGACGCCCGAGCAGAAGAAGGCCTTCATGGCCATGGGAAGGGTCGCCGCCCGGCGGCTGTGATCGTCTTAGGCCTCCTGTAAAACCGATTGTTCCCGCAGGCGATGACGCTGCAAACGGGCTTTTGGCCTACGTCCCGGGCACACCCGCGACTGGGCCGCCGCCGGTTCATCATCGGCGCTGAAGCTCACAATAAACTTGACTAGCACACTCTACTTATTGTTCGACCAGCGCTGGAGGGCCTAGGGCTCGAAGGGTTGATCGGGGATACCAGATCTTGATGACGCCAGGTTCGCGGATATCCGTCATTCCCAAGCGACACGGAGTGCCGCCTGCCACGGGTGAGCTGTCGCCCGACAGCCCGGCGCGAACGCCGGATCTTTGCCGTCGCGCGCTGCTCTCCGCGCTTCTCGCTTCCCCGTTCGTCCTGCGCGCGCGATCGTCCGATGCTTCCACCTTGCGGGTGGCGACGCTCGACTACGCGCTCGCTCAGACCCTCATCGTTCTCGGCTGTCCGCCGGTCGCGATCTCCGATGCCCACGACTGGGGGAAATGGGTCGCCGAGCCGCCGCTGGCGCCGGGCACGGTGGACCTTGGCGCCAGTCTCGATCCGAACATGGAACTGCTGGCCGCCCTCCGGCCCGATCTGATCCTGACCACGGACTATGTCGGACTGGCCGAAGAGCGCCTGTCGCGGATTGCCGAGGTCAAACGCATCACGGTCTATTCCGAGGGCGGCTCGCCGCTGCCGAAAGCGATGGCGGCGGTGCGGGAGGTCGGCGCGCTCACCGGCCGGGCGCTCGAGGCCGAACGATACCTTGCCGACACCGAGCGCTTCTTCGACGTCTGCGCCGAGCGCGCCCGGCGGTTTCGCGGCCGCCCGGTTGCCGTCCTCTCCTTCATCGACCCGCGCCACGTCCGCGTCACCGGGCGGCCGGGCCTCTACCAGGACGTTCTCGACCGCATCGGCCTTCGCAATGCCTGGGAGAAGCCCGCCAACTTCTGGGGCTTCTCGACCGTCGGCCTCGAGCACCTGGTCGCGCTTGGCGACGCCTTCGCCGTCGCCGACTACATGCCCGGCGACGTCGCCGCGACCTTGCCGGACAGCCCGCTCTGGCGCGAACTGCCCTTCGTGCGCGGCGGCACGGTGCCCGTCCTGCCGCCGGTGCTGGTGTTCGGCGGGGTGCCGTCGGCCCGCCGCTTCGCCGCGCTGCTGCTCGATGCGCTGGAGGGCAGCGCGTGACCGCCGCCATGCCGGTCGCCGGCCTTCCGAGACAGCGGCGCGGACCCGCGCTCCTGGCCCTCGCGCTCGCGCTGCCGACCCTCGTCCTGGCCGCGATCCTCCTTGGTCCCGATCTCCCGGCGCTGTGGCGCTCGGGCACGGCCGGTTACGATCCGCAGCGCCTCGTCCTCCTCCACTCCACCTTGCCGCGCCTCGCGATGGCGGTGATGTGCGGCGCCGCGCTGGCCGCCGCCGGCGCACTGCTCCAGCAGGCGCTGCGCAACCCGCTGGCCTCGCCGACGACGCTCGGCATCGACGCCGGCGCGCGGCTGGCGCTCGCCCTCGCCACGCTGTTCGCCCCGGCGCTGCTCGGCTGGGGGCGCGACCTCGTGGCGCTCCTCGGCTCGTCGCTCGCGGCAGCGCTGGTGTTCGCGCTCGCGCGTCGGCAGGATCTCGCCCCGGTGCCGCTGGTCCTGTCGGGTCTCCTTGTTGGGCTCTACTGCGGGGCGCTCGCCTCGGTGCTGACGCTGATCGACAGCCGCTGGCTGGTCAGCCTGTTTATCTGGGGCAGCGGCTCGCTCAGCCAGCAGAGCTGGGCCCCGGCCGCGGACCTCGCCGTACGACTCGCGATCGCCGCGCCCTTCACGCTTCTCCTCCTGCGTCCACTGTCGCTGATCGAGCTCGGCGATGAGGCGGCGAGGGGCCTCGGCCTGCCGGTGGCGCGCCTGCGGCTCTGCGCGGTCGCGCTGGCGGTGGCGCTCTCGGCAGTCACCGTCAGCGCCGTCGGCGTGATCGGCTTCGTCGGCCTGGTCGCGCCGATCATGGCGCGGCTGGCCGGGGCCCGCGACTTTTCCGCCCGCCTTCTGTGGTCCGGGGTGATCGGGGCGCTGCTGTTGCTCTTGACCGATCTCGCGGTCCAACTGGCGGCGGGCGTGTCCGCCGATCTCGTGCCGACCGGCGCCGTGACGGCGCTGCTCGGATCGCCGATCCTGCTCTGGCTTCTGCCGCGCCTGCAGGCGGGTCTGCGGCCTCCGACCCGGCAGGCCCGGGCGCCACGGGCGATCGGCGACGGGAACAGGTCACGCCCCGTCGTCGCCGCGATGGTCTGCGGCTTGCTGCTGCTGGTCACCGCAGCGCTGCTCCTTGGGCGGTCGCCAGCGGGTGGGTGGCACTGGCTTGGCCTGTCCGACCTGTCGGCGATCCTGCCCTGGCGGTGGCCGCGGGTGCTGGCGGTTGGCGCTGCCGGTGTTCTTCTCGCGCTGGCCGGTTTCGTGCTGCAGCGGCTGACGGGCAACGAGATGGCCAGTCCGGAAATTCTCGGCGTCAGCGCCGGCGCGACCTTTGCCGTCGCCATTGCTTTGTTCACCGCCGGCAGCCTCTCGCCCGGCGGCACGGTGCTCGCCGCCTTTGCCGGCGCCTTCGCGACGCTGCTCGTGATTCTCCTGCTCGGACGCCGCTCCGGCTTTGCGCCCGAGCGCATGCTGCTGGCGGGGATCGCCATCTCGGCGCTGCTCGATGCGGTGATCGGCGTCCTGTCGGCCGGCGGCGATCCGCGCGCGGTACAGCTGCTCTCCTGGATGGCGGGCGCGACCACGACGGTGGAGCCTTTCGGCGCGCTGATGGCGGCGGGCGCTGCCGCGCTCGTCTTGCTGATCGCCCTCCCGACCGGCCGGCCGCTCGTCCTTCTGACGCTCGGCCCCGCCACCGCCGGCAGTCTCGGCCTCGGCGTGCGCGCCAGCCGGCTTCTCCTTTTGGCGCTCGCGGCGCTGGCGACGGCGGTGGCCACCCCCGTCGTCGGTCCGCTGACCTTCGTCGGGCTCATCGCCCCGCATCTCGTGCGCCTTGTCGGCGTTCGCGGCATGGCCCCGGCACTCTTCCTCAGCGCCGCCACGGGCGCCGCCATCCTCATCGCGGCGGACTGGCTGGCGCGCGTCGTCGCCTTCCCATTCCAGCTCCCCACCGGCCTCGTCGCCTCGCTGGTCGGCGCGCCGGTTCTCTTCTGGCTTCTGCAAAGGCGCACGCAATGAACCTTGCTGTTCCCGTCCCGCCAGCGACGAAAATGTCGCGGACAGGCTTCGAACTCGATGCCGTCAGCTTCGAGGCAGACGGCCGCACCATCCTCGCGCCGCTGACGCTGTCCTTCCCGCATGGCGAGGTGATCGGCCTCGTCGGCCAGAACGGCTCCGGAAAGTCGACGCTTTTGAAGATGCTGGCACGCCAGAACAGCCCGACCGGCGGCACTCTCCGCTTCGAGGGGCGTCCGCTCGGCGCGTGGGGCGCACGCGACTTTGCCCGGCGCGTCGCCTATCTGCCGCAGGACCTGCCGACCGGCACCGGGCTGCGGGTCCGCGAACTCGTGCGCCTCGGCCGCTATCCCTGGCACGGCGCCCTCGGCCGCTTCACCGAGGGCGACGCCGCCGAGGCGGAAGGCGCGATGGAGCGGACGGGAACGCTCGAGCTTGCCGAGCGGGACGTCGACACCTTGTCAGGCGGCGAGCGCCAGCGGGTCTGGCTCGCCATGCTGGTGGCGCAGGATGCCGGATGCCTCCTCCTCGACGAGCCGATCTCCGCCCTCGACGTGGCGCACCAGATCGACATCCTCAGCCTGATCCGCCGCCTCTCGCACGAGCGCTCGCTCTGCGTCGTCGTCGTGCTGCACGACGTCAACATGGCCGCCCGCTTCTGCGACCGGATTGTCGCCTTGCGCGGCGGACGCCTCGTCGCGAACGAGACGCCTGAAGGCTTCATGTCGCCGCCGGTGCTGGACAGCGTCTACGGCATGGCGATGGAAGTGCTGCCGCGGCCGGGATCGGCCATCGGCGTCGCAGTGCCGCTCTAGAGCGCCGTGCGTCCGTCAGGACGCACAAAGGACGCTCTATCTTTTTGGATGCGCTATTCCGAGATGCGGAAGGCGACGCGGACGGCGCGCGAGACTGCGATCGGCAGCATCGTCATATGGGTTTCGCCGGCATAGGTCTCATAGGCCAGCCGTAGGTGCGGCAGAGCGGCGAGGCGCGCGGCCATGGCCTGGGTCAGCGATAGCGTCTGTGCGATCCGGGCATGCTCGAGCCGCTTGTCCGTATCGTCACGTCCGTACTGGAACGGCGCCAGCGTCTCGCCCTCGTGCTCCCCGGCGGAGAGATGGACCTCGATGTCGCGGGCCTGCTCCGCGGCGGCGAACCGGGCCTCGCTTTCCAGCAGCAGGCCGTCCTCCCAGTAGATGGTCGGGCTGGCCGCGACAAAGCGCTGGAATGTCGTGCTGCTGGAGAAGAGGGCATGCAAGGCGAAGAGCCCGCCGAAGGAGTGCCCGAAGAGGGTTCGCCGGGCCGGGTCGACCGGCGCGAGCGTCGCGACGAACGGCAGCATCTCGCGCTCGATGAAGCGCAGGAACCGGTCCGCCCCGCCCGTGACGACGTCGGGTCCCCTCTCGGTGAACGGCGGGTAGGTCCGGCCGGGCGGCGGCGAGAGATCATAGGAGCGCCGCAGCGGATCATAGGCCTCGTCACGGGGATAGCCGACCGCGACGATGACGCCGGGCTGGACATCCGTCCCCATGGGGTAGGCCGCCTGGACACGCAGCGCGTCGACGGCGGTGGCGATCACCGCATTGCCGTCGGTGAGGACGAGAAGTGGCCATCCACCGGGCGGCGCCTCACCTTTCGGAAGGTAGACGAAAAGCCGCCAGACATCGCCGCACTCTCCCGTCAGATCGAAGATCTGCGTATTGGAGAGGAGGGCTCGCCGGCCTTCGGTGGCTGTTTGGAACGGGTCCAATACTTGTGTCCTTCTTGCCGCAGTGGCGGATTTTCATTCCGGGCTGCTCGAGCCCTGAACAGGCCCAAGTTCCTGACGAAAGGAAAGCTTTCGCCGTTTGTGCCCGTCTCAGGGCTATCACGGCCGGCTGATTAATGTTGACTCTCGTTATCATGTTTTTCTAACCGTGCTGGCACCCGGCATCAAGCCGTTGCCAGCAGGACCCATCCGATCATGTCGCCATACCATCGTCCGACGCGCATCCTCTGCGCCACGCTGCTCAGCTGCTCCTGCCTCACCATGGTCGGAGCATCGGCGGCCCTTGCTCAGGACACGATCGTCCTTGATGCCGTGACGCTCGAAGCCGGCGCTGGCGGTGCGACGATGGGCGACGGCGAAGGCGGCGGGCTGCAGACGGACGGCGCCGTCGCCCGGTCGGCGACGGTCGCGACGAAGACGGACACGCCGCTGAAGAAGGTGCCGCAGACCGTCAACGTCGTCTCGCGCCAGCAGCTGGAGAACCGCAAGGTCCAGACGCTGAAGGAGGCGCTGGGGTATACGCCCGGCGTCCGCGTCGGCGCTTTCGGCTTCGATCCGCGCTTCGACAGCTTCTACATCCGCGGCTTCGACGTGACCTATACCGGCGTCTACCGCGACGGCCTGCGCGAGCTCACCGGCAACTTCTCGATCTTCAAGACCGAGCCTTACGGCCTCGAGGGCATCAGCGTCCTCAAGGGTCCGAGCTCGGTCCTCTACGGCGGCGGCTCGCCCGGCGGCATCGTCAACCTCGTCTCGAAGCGGCCGACCGACACGCCGTTCCGCGAGATCGAGACGCAGATCGGCTCCAACAGCCGTGCCCAGGCAAGCTTCGACGCCTCGGGGCCGCTCGGCGGCAGCGACAACGTCCTCTACCGCATTACCGGGCTCGCCCGCGACGCCGATACCGATCTCCGCAGTGCGCCGGACGACCGTGTCTTCATCGCGCCCGCGCTGACCTTGCGCTCCGACGACCGCAACACCCAACTCACCGTCCTCGGCGAGTACATGGACTTCACGACCGGCGGCAACGCGTCCTTCGTCAACGAAAACGGCAAGATCACCGGTCTGGAGTCCGGCGATCCCGCTCTCGGCGACTTCGACGGCAAGCAGGGCCGCATCGGCTACGAGTTCGAGCACCGGTTCAACGATACTCTGACGGTGCGCCAGAACCTGCGCTACGCCCATGTCGACGCCGACGTGAAGTACACCCAGATCGACGGCATCTCGGCGGACCGGCTGACGGCCAGCCGCTCGGCCTGGCGCATCATCGACGCACTGGACTCCTTCGTCGTCGACAACCAGGCGCAGATCGATGTCGACACCGGCCCGGTCAAGCACACGCTGCTCGGCGGGGTCGACTATTCCTATGTCGATGTCGACGACGCCTTCGGTTTCGGGCCGGCGCCGGATCTCGACCTCGTCCGGCTGAACTACGGCGCGCAGGCGATCGCGACGCCGTCTCTCGACCTGGTGTCGACGACGACGCAGCAGAGCCAGACCGGGCTCTATCTGCAGGACCAGATGGAATATCAGCGCTTCGTCCTGACGCTCGGCGGACGCTACGACTGGCTGACCACGAAGAACTTCGACCACATCAACGCGCTCGGCAGCGAGCAGGACGAAGAGAAGTTCTCGGGCCGGGCGGGTCTGGCCTACCTCTTCGCCAACGGCATCTCGCCCTATGTCAGCTATTCCACCTCGTTCGCGCCGACCATCGGGCGCAGCGCGACGGGCGCGACCTTCAAGCCGACCGAGGGCGAGCAGGAGGAGATCGGCGTCAAATACGCGCCGGATGACATCAACCTCGCCGTCAACGCCGCTTTGTTCCGCATTCGGCAGAGCAATGTCCTCGCACAGGATCCCGATAATCTCTTGGGTCAAATCCAGCGCGGCGAGGTGGAGTCCCGTGGTTTCGAGCTGGAGGCGACGACCAGCCTGATGACCGGTCTGAACCTCACAGCAGCCTACACCTACCTCGATCTTGAGATCACGGCGGGCAACAACGAGGGCATGTTCCCCTCCGGCATTCCCGCGCACCAGGTCTCGGTCTGGAGCGACTACACCGTGCAGAGCGGGGCGGCCGAGGGGCTCGGTTTCGGCGCGGGCCTGCGCTATGTCGGCGAAAGCTTCGGCGACGACACCAACACCTTCCGCAACGAGCAGCGCATCCTGGTGGACGCCTCGCTGTCCTACGACTTCGGCAAGGCGAACCCGAAGTTCGAGGGCGTCAGCGCGCAGATCAACGCCAAGAACCTCTTCGACAAGCGCGAGGCCAACTGCTCGTCCGGTTACTGCTACCTCGACGAGGGCCGCAACGTCATCGGCTCGCTCCGCTACCGCTTCTGAGGCTTGTGGCTGGCGTCCAAGCGGGCTGGTTCGCTTTACCGCCGGGGGAAGCCCGTCCCGGCCGCCGAGTGCCATGCCGCGCGGGACACGTCCGGAATCAGCTTGCGGCGGAGGCTCGAAAGCGCTCCCAGCCTTGCGCCCGCAACTGGCAGGCCGGGCAGTCGCCGCACCCATAGCCCCAGTCGTGCCGGTGCGTGCGGTCGCCGGCGTAGCAAGTGTGCGTCTCCTCCCGGACGAGATCGAGCAGAACGTCGCCGCCGAGGGCCTCGGCCATCGCGAAGGTCTGCGCCTTATCGATCCACATCAGCGGCGTCTGGATGACGAAGCGCTTTTCCAACCCGAGATTGAGGGCAAGCTGCATCGCCTTCATCGTATCGTCCCGGCAGTCGGGATAGCCGGAATAGTCGGTCTCGCAGACGCCGGTGACGAGGTGCTTGGCGCCGCGCCGGTAGGCGATCGCCGCGGCAAAGCCGAGGAAGAGAAGGTTGCGCCCGGGCACGAAGGTGTTCGGCAGGCCATTCGCCTGCATGGCCATTTCCGACGTCTGGGTCAGCGCGGTGTCGCTGATCTGCCCGAGGACGCCCATGTCGATGAGGTGATCCTCGCCGATCTTTGCCCCCCATTCCGGAAACTCGCGCCTGAGCCTGTCGAGGATGCACGGGCGGACGTCGAGCTCGATGCGGTGGCGCTGGCCGTAGTCGAAGCCGACCGTCTCGACATGGTCGAAGCGCTCGAGTGCCCAGGCGAGGCAGGTCGTGGAATCCTGTCCGCCGGAGAAGAGGACGAGGGCGGTTTCGCCGGTTGCCGCCATCTCAGCACGCCTCGTTTGCTGGCGTTGCTACCTGCCGGCACAGGGGAACCAGCCCGGAGGCGGTTTTGACGTTGGATACGTCGACGACATTGGCGACAACACCGCTGCAGGCATCGCCAGTCCCTTCAAGGCGGAGCACAGCGTCAGAAGAATGGCGGCACAATCGCAAGCGCTGGCGTGTCGACAGCCTGTCCGGCAGCCGGTGGACGGTCTCGAGGGTGAAGGCTTGCAGCATCGTCATCGGATTTCCAGCATCCTGTGGGTTTGGGGCGCTTGGCACCGTGGCGAGGTGCCCTGCCATCGCCAGGAACAGCCGCCTTCTGTAGGCGCCAGCAGCCCTTGCAGCGGCGCCTGCTGCCAGGGATCCCGGCGCCGAGTTTACTCGATCATGCGACGCGGACCAGTCCCGCCGACCCCTGCGGGTTCTCTGCGCGTCCCGCATGCACGATGTCGGCTGGGCTAGCCGATGCGGCCGCGTAGAGCATACGGGCGCTTTTGGCGGAAGAGGGCGCCGGCCTGCGGATGGGGGAGGGTGGACATGCGAAAGCGCGGCTCGGGCTGGTCGGAGCTCCGGCGCTTCATGGCTTCGTTGAACCATGCGGGCGCATCACATCCCGCCGTTACGGCTGAAGAGGACCCGAGCGGCGATGGCGCCATCTGCAGGAGGCCGACATGCCCGAGCCGTTCCGCGGGAATTTCGCCGAGTTTCCCGCTGCGGTTGACAGGGTGTCCCGCCACCCGTACGTTCATTGTAATGAATATGTTCAAAATAATGAACGGCGGGGGGATTTAAAGTGAGTGGACGAGGGTCGGAACGCGTTCTCGACATGCTCGAATGGTTCGCCCTGCAGGCGGGCGCCGTCTCGCTGGCGGCCGTCGTCCAGGCACTGGACCTGCCAAAGAGCAGCACGCTCCTGCTGCTGCGCCAGCTGGCCGACCGGGGCTATCTCGAGCGGCTCGGCGACGGCACCTATCTGCTTATCCGCCTGCCCGGCGAGGCGGGTCCCGGCCGCGAGGCCTGGGGCACCATTCTGAGGCTCTCGGAAGCGCCGCTGCGTGACGCGGTCGCCGCCTCGAACGAGACCGGGTTCTTGGCGATCACCGAGAAGCAGGAGGTGCGCTACCTCACCAAGGTGCTGCCCGCCCGCGAGATCCGCTATGACCGCGACATCTCCAAACTCCGCAAGGCGCACCAGGTGGCGAGCGGCATCGTGATGCTGGCTGGGCTCGAGCCGTCCGACTTCGACGCCTATCTCGGCCATCTGGCGCCCGAGCTGCGCGGCGAGGTGGCGGCGACGGTCGCGGCGGCGCGGGTGGACGGCTTCTGCGTCAACCTTAAGGGCGTGGTCGAGGGCGCTGCGGGCATCGCAGCGCCGGTTCGAGACGCCAAAGGACGGGTGGTCGCCGCCATCAACATTTCCGGGCCGCGGGACCGCATCGAGGCCAACGTCCCCGGGATCACCGGCATCGTCGTCGAGACCGCCCGCCTCGTATCGGAGGCGCTGGCGCGGCGGAGCCGGACAAGCAGCAAGAACCCTGGGAGGAATTAGAATGTTTAAGCAGAAACTGGCCGCGTTCGTCGTCGGCGCCGCAGTCGCGGGCTTTGCCACCGGCGCCTCGGCGCAAGGCGTGCCGGCGGGCTATCCCGCTGACTATGCCGCCACGATCGAGGCGTCCAAGGCCGAAAAGGGTCTGGTGATTTACTCGAACATGGCCGACAATAACTGGCAGCCGGTGATCGCTGGCTTCAAGGCGGCCTATCCGTGGATCAACATCGAGACCCTCGATCTCGGCTCCGGCACCGTGCATTCACGCTGGGAAGCCGAGGCCGGCAGCGGCTCGCGCACCGCCGACGTCCTCATCTCCGGCGCCAACGACCGCTGGGCGAACTACGGCACCGACGGCCGCATGCTCGACTACAAGAGCCCCGAGCTCGCCAAGCTGCCGGACTTCGCCAATCCCTATGCTGGCGTCTACGTGCTCTCGGCCGACCCGCTGGTCATCACCTACAATGCCGCGCTCCTGACCGAGGAGCAGCGCCCGAAGGGCTTTGCCTCGCTGGTCGCGGCGGCGGTCGCCGATCCCGCGAGCTTCGAGGGCAAGATCACCACCTATGACGCCGCGCGCAATTCGTTCGGCCTCGCCGCCTGGTGGAACTACATGGCCAAGAAGGGCGACACCGGCTGGAACGAGCTTCGCCAGATCGGCAAGATGATCCGCGGCGAGACCTCGGGCGGGCCGATGAACGAGAAGATCGCCACCGGCGAATACGTCATCGGCGTCGCGGTCTCCGGCATCACCATCTTCCCGCGGCTGGAACAGCCGGGCGGCGAACTGCTCGGCTTCGCCTTCCCCGACGACGGTACCATCGTCATGCTCCGCGGCATGGGCATCCCGAAGCAGGCGGCGAACCCGAACTCGGCAAAGCTCTTCGTCGACTACACCCTCAGCCAGGCCGGCCAGACCCTCGTCGGCAAGGGCGGGCTCGTGCCGTACCGCGACGACGTCGCGGAGGCTGACGTCCGCTACACTTTCCAGGGCATCGAGCAGCTGATCGGCCCCGACAACGTCATCCTCGCCGGCTTCGACAAGAAGCTGATCGACGAGGCGCCGGCCTTCGTCACCAAGTGGAACGCCGCCCTGAAGGGCGAATAACCGCGCTTCCGCTGCGGGACGGCCCCACGTCCGTCCCGCTCCCGACCCTTCACCGGAAACCATCGCCATGACAGCCACGACCGCCGACAAGGGGTCGACCGTGGGCTTCGATCGCTCGCGGCTGATCTTCTGGGGAGTCTTTGCCCTCACCACCGTGATGGTGGTGGGGCCGATCGCCCCGATCATCGTCCAGGCCTTCCTCGACAAGCCGCTCTACGATACCGCGGCGGGCATGACCGTCGGCAATTTCGGCCGTCTGTTCGGCGATCCGGAAATCCTTGGGATCTTCTTCAACACGGCGGCCTTCGCCGTGCTGACCATGGTCGTCGCGCAGGTGTTCGGCGCCGTGATGGCGGTGATCGTCGGCCGCACCAACCTGCCGTTCCGCCGCCTGTTCGGCGAATTGCTGCTCTGGCCGCTGTTCGTGTCGAACCTCGTGATCGCCTTCGGCTGGTTCACCATGTACGGCCCGTCCGGCTATGTCTCGCTCGCGGTGCGCGGCTGGATCGGCACGATCCCCTGGAACCTCTATTCCATCACCGGCATGGGCATCGTCGCCGGCCTCAGCCAGGCGCCGCTCGCCTACCTCATGTGCCTCGGCGCCGTCACCAAGGCCGACGCCTCGCTGGAGGATGCCGCCCGGTCGGCCGGCGCCGGCCCGTTCCGCGCGCTCTGGTCGGTCACCGTGCCGATGATGCGCCCAGCGATCATCTATTCCGCCGTCCTCAACTTCGTCATCGGCATCGAGATGCTGGCGATCCCGCTGCTGTTCGGCGCGCCGAGCGGCATCAACACCATCACCACCTTCCTCTACGACCGCGGCATCAACGCCGCCGTGCAGCCGGACTACGGCATCGTCGGCGCGGCCTCGCTGATCCTCCTCCTCGTCGTCGGCTTCCTCGTCTGGCTGCAGGGACGGCTGATGAAGGGCAGCGGCCGCTTCGTCACGGTGCGCGGCAAGGCAACCCGGCCCTCGACGCTCGACCTCGGCCCCTGGCGCTGGGTCGCCTTCGCCGTGGTCGCCTTCTACGTCCTCACCACCATCGTCGCGATCTTCGCCGGCATCTTCATGCGGGCGGGCGTCACCTTCCTGACGCCGCTGATCCCCTTCTACAAGCTGATGACGACGGCAAATTTCGAGCTGATCTTCAACTCCAGTTCCTATATGCGCTCGATCGGCAATTCGGTGCTGATCTCGCTCGTCGGCGCCGTCGTCGGCACGTTTTTCATCGCCATCATCACCCTTGTCGCCCGGCGCTCGGAGTTCCGCTTCGCCCGGCCGCTGGAATATGTCGCGCTGTTCCCGCGCTCGCTGCCGGGCATCATTGCCGGCCTTGGCTTCTTCTATGCCGTGGTCTGGATTCCCGGTCTCGACGTCATCCGCGGCACGATCTGGATTCTCATGCTGGCGTTCATCCTGCGCTACATCCCGGTCGGCTTCGGGGCCATCGCACCGGCGCTCTCGCAGGTCGGCGACGAGCTCGACCGCGGCGCCCGCATTTCGGGGGCGGACTGGTGGACGACGGTGACGCGGATCATCCTGCCGATCCTGAAGCCGGCGCTGTTCTCCTGCTTCGCGCTCCTCTTCATCCACTTCTTCAAGGAATACGTGACGGCGGTCTTCCTGTACCAGCCCGGCTCCGAGATCATCGGCACCACGATGCTGCAGCTGGTCGCCCAGGGCGACAACGGCCCGGTCTCGGCCCTCGCCACCATCCAAGTCGTCATCACCGCGGTCTTCGTGCTTCTGGCGCGCCGCGTACTGGGAGCCAAGATCTATGGCTGATCTCGTCCTCGACCGTCTGACCATCCAGTATGGCGACGTCACCGCCGTCAACGATGTCTCTATCACTGTGCCGTCGGGCGAATTCCTGACCCTTCTCGGCCCCTCCGGCTGCGGCAAGTCGACGACGCTGTTCTCCATCGCCGGCCTTAACAAGGCGACGTCCGGCACCATTCGCATCGGCGACAAGGTGCTGTTCGACGGCGCCAAGGGCATCTCCGTCGCGCCGGAGCACCGCGACATCGGCCTCGTCTTCCAGAGCTATGCGCTCTGGCCGCACATGAGCGTCGCCGACAACCTCGCCTTTCCGCTGAAGCTCAGGAAAATGGGCAAGGCCGAGCGCGAGGAGCGGATCCGCGATGCGCTGACGCTGGTCGAGATGATGCCCTATGCCGAGCGCTTCCCGTTCGAGCTGTCGGGTGGCCAGCAGCAGCGCGTGGCGCTCGCCCGGGCGCTGGTCTACCGGCCGAGCCTGCTGCTCCTCGACGAGCCCCTGTCCAACCTCGACGCCAAGCTGCGCGAGCGGGCGCGGGTCTGGCTGCGCGAGCTGCAGGAGCGGCTGAAGGTGACCACCATCTACGTCACCCACGACCAGTCCGAGGCGCTCGCCGTCTCCGACCGCATCGCGGTGATGAGCATGGGACACCTGCGCCAGCTCGGCACGCCAAAACAGATCTACAACACCCCTGCCGACGCCTTCGTCGCCGACTTCATCGGCTCGTCGAACTTCCTGTCCGGCAAACTGTTCGGCGGCGACGTCGATGGGCTCCCGAACGTCGAGCTGGCCGACGGCTCGCGCATCCGCACGCTGCCCGGCCGCGCCGCGGCCGACGGCACGCTGGTCGTCGCCGTCCGCCCGGAGCGGCTGGAGATCGTCTCCGGCCCGCAGGACAATGCGATCGCCGCCCGCATCGAGCACGGCACCTATCTCGGCTCGGTCTACCAGTATGAGGTCACCGGCGCCGGCTCGCGCTTCCGCATCCAGACCGCCGAGGAGATCGCGCAAGGCGAGGTCTTCATCCGCATTCCGCCCGAAGCCGCGACGATCTTCCCGGCCGAACCGGACGGCAAGTGAGGCGCCCATGAGCACTGAAAAAGACGTCATCCGCTTCGACAAAGCTGCCACCGGTCCGCTGTCCGGTGTGCGCGTCGTCGATCTCTCGCGACTTGTCGCCGGCAACATGCTGACGCTGCAGCTCGCCGATTTCGGCGCCGACGTCATCAAGATCGAGCCGCCGTCCGGCGACTCGCTGCGCGACTGGAAGGATGACGGCCAGTCGCTGCACTGGAAGACCTACGGCCGCAACAAGCGGTCGGTGGTGATGAACCTGCGCGATGGGGCAACGCTCGAGGCGCTGCGGACGCTGATCCGGACCGCCGACGTCTTGGTCGAGAACTTTCGCCCGGGCACGTTGGAGAAAATGGGCCTTGCCCCCGACGCGCTGCTTCAGCTCAATCCGGAGCTTATCGTCGTCCGCATTTCCGGTTTCGGCCAGACCGGTCCCTATGCGCACCTGCCGGGCTTCGGCACGCTGGTCGAGGCGATGAGCGGCTTTGCCGCCCGCACCGGTTTTCCCGACCGCGAGCCGGTGCTTCCCCCTTTGGCGCTCGCCGACATGATCTCCGGAATGTTCGGCGCACAGGCGACCACCATGGCGCTGCTCGCCCGCGAAAAGGGCATGGCACACGGCCAGGTCATCGACCTCTCGCTGCTCGAGCCGATCTTTGCCGTCCTCGGCCCGGAAGCCTCAATCCACCGCCTTACCGGCAAGGTGAAGGAGCGCGTCGGCAGCGGCTCCAACACCGTCTCGCCGCGCAACATCTACCGCTGCCGCGACGGCCGGTTCGTCGCGCTGTCCGGCTCCATGCAGGCGGTGACGATGCGGATCTTCGACATTATCGGCCACCCCGAGATGAAGACCGATCCGCGCTTTGCCACCAACAGCGAGCGCGTGCGCAACCGCCTCCTCGTCGACGAGGCCGTCGGCGCCTGGTTTGCCGCGCGGGACCGCGACGAGGGCCTTGCCATCATGCGCGAGGCCGGCGCGACGGTCGGCCCGGTGTTCGACATCGCCGACATCGCCGCCGACCGGCATTTCGAGGAGCGCGGCATCGTCGTCGAGGTCGAGGATGCCGACAATGGCTCGCTGCCGATGCACAACATCGTGCCGCGCCTCTCCGCGACCCCCGGCGTCTGGCGCCGCCCGGCGCCGACCCTTGGCGAGCACAATGCCGAGATTCTCGGCGAGATAGGTCTCGATGCCGAAGCCATCGCCGCCATCGCCACGGCGACGAAGGCAGCAGTATGATCCGCTCACTCCTCTACGTCCCCGGCAGCAGCCCGAAGTTCATCGCCAAGGCGCACGAGCGCGGGGCGGATGCGGTTATCATCGACCTTGAGGACGCCGTCGCGTCCTCGGAAAAGACCGCAGCGCGGGAGGCGCTGTCGCAGGCCGTGCCGAGCGTCGGCCAGAAGGGCGCCATCACCTTCGTGCGCGTCAACAATTCTGACGAGCGCCTGCTGCCGGACGCAGCCGCCGCCTGCCGCGCCGGCGCCGACGGGCTCTATATCCCGAAGGTCACTACGCCGGACCTTCTTGATGCGATCGTCCGCCACATCGCGCCGATCGAGGCCGAGCTCGGCCGCAAGCCGATGGTCTTCGTGCCGCTGATCGAGGATCCGGGCTCGGTGTTCGACGCAAGGCCGATCGCGGCCGGTCCCCGCGTGCTCGCCCTCAGCGCCGGCGCCGAGGACCTCGCCACCGCCATGGGGGCCCAGCCGACGCCCGAGGTGCTGAAGCTGCCGAAACAGATGATCCACATGGCGGCGAAGGCCGCGGGCGTCCTCTCCTTCGGCCTTCTGCGCACGGTCGCCGATTACAGCGACGTCGAGAGCCTGAGGCTCGCCGCCCGCGAGGCGCGCGACTTCGGCTTCGACGGTGCGAGCTGCATCCACCCGAGCGTCGTCGCCGTCCTCAACGAGGCCTTCGCCCCGTCCGAGGCGGAGATCGCCTGGGCCCGGAAGGTCGTCGCCGCTAATGCTGCGGCTGCTGCCGCGGGCACCGGCGCCTTCACCCTCGAGGGCCGGTTCATCGACGCGCCGATCGCCGCGCGCGCCGAAGCCGTCATCGCTTTGTCCGAACGTCGCTAGACCCTTTTTCCGTAAAGGAGCCCTCGCCATGAGCGACACACCCAATGGCAGCGGCCGCAGCCGCCGGATCCTCGTGACCCACACGCAGATCGCCCCGAGCGCCATCGCCCTCCTCAACGCCCACGACATCGACGTGTTCTTCTCGCCGCCCTATGACGCGCCGGAAGTCGTGGCGGAGCGGGCGCGCGACCTTGGCGTCGACGCCATCATGGTGCGCCAGGGCAAGGTCAACGACCTCGTCATTTCCGCCTCGCCGAAGCTGAAGGTAATCGTCAAGCATGGCGTCGGCATCGACAATATCGACCTGCGCGCCGCCCACGCCCGCGGCATTCCGGTGCTGCGTTCGCTCGGCTCCAACTCGCTCGCCGTCGCCGAGCACGCCATTGCCCTGGTGCTGGCGCTGATCAAGGAAGTCCTGCCGCTCGACCGCGCGGTGAAATCCGGCGAATGGCCGAAGCCGACCTTCATCGGCCGCGACATCGCGGGGTCGCTGATCGGCCTCGTCGGCTTCGGCGCCATCGGCCGCCACACCGCGCGGCTCGCCGAGGCGCTCGGCATGGAGGTCACTGTCTACGACCCGATGTCGTCCGCGGCGATCCTGGCTGCCGGCTATACCGAGGCGAAGACCGTCGACGCCCTCGTCGCCGCCGCGGACATAATCAGCCTGCACTGCCCGCTGACCACTGAGACACGGCATATGATCGACGCCCGCCGGCTGGCGCTGATGAGGCCGACCGCCTTGATCGTCAACACCGCCCGCGGCGGCATCATCGACGAGGCGGCGCTGGCCGAGGCGCTCGCCGCAAAGCGCATTGCCGGCGCTGCGCTCGACAGTTTTGCGGTCGAGCCGCCGCCGGAAGGCAGCCCGCTCTGGCCGCTTGGCACGCTGGTCGCAACCCCGCACATCGGCGGCGTTACCACCGGCTCGGCCCGCGCCATGGCCGAGATTGCCGCCCGCCACATCATCGACGTGCTCGACGGTAAGGCGCCGGACGCCGCCAGCCTGTCGCATCCCGATACTCTCGCCGCCTGATCTCCCGACCCCAACAGGAAGTGCCACCATGCCCGTAGGCTTCAGAATCAACCGCCACTGGACCCGCGTCGACGCCGCCACCGTCGAGGCCTTTCGTGCGCTCCCGGTCGCCAATGTCAGCGATTCCATGTCGCGCCTCGCCTCCGCCGGCCCTCGCCTCAGGCCCATGCACAAGGACGGCAATCTTGCCGGGCCGGCGCTCACCGTCCGCTCGCGCCCGGGCGACAACCTGATGCTGCACAAGGCGATCGACATGGCCGAGCCCGGCGACATCATCGTCATGGACGCCGGCGGCGACCTCACCAACTCGCTGATGGGTGAGCTGATGCTGGCCCATGCGATCAAGCGCGGCGTCGCCGGCTTCGTGCTCTACGGTGCGGTGCGCGATGCCGAGGCCTTCCTTGTCCGCAACCTTCCCGTCTTTGCCCTCGGCATCAACCACCGCGGCCCCTACCGCGACGGTCCTGGCGAGATCGGCTACCCCATCGCCTTCGACGGCATGACCATCGCGCCGGGCGACCTGATGCTGGGCGACATGGACGGCGTCCTTGCCGTCGCCCGCGGCGACACCGCCGCCGTGCTCGCGGGGGCGCAGAAGAAGCACGCTGCCGAGACGCGGCAGATGGAGGAGACCGATGCCGGCACGGTCGACCGGTCCTGGGTCGACAAGGCCCTCGAAAAGGCCGGATGCACCTACGCCGATATCGGCTGACCCCGAAACAGGGCGGGGCGGTTCTACCGTCCCGCGCTTCGTCTCTCTAACGCACGAAAATCCTCCTGCGACGGCGCGAACCGCTCCGTCGCAGGAGGCTCGCCGGCTTAGTCGAGAAGATCGGCGAGGCCGATCGGGAAGCGGCGGATGCGCTTGCCGGTGGCGTGCCAGATCGCGTTGGCGATGGCGCCGCCCGTGCCGGTGATGCCGATCTCGCCGACGCCCTTGATGCCGAGGGCATTTACGTGCGGATCGTCCTCGTGCACCAGGATCGCCTCCATCGACGGCACGTCGGCGTTTACCGGGATGTGGTACTCCGCGAGATCGGCGTTGAGGATGCGGCCGGAGCGCGCGTCCGTGATCGCCTTTTCGTGCAGCGCGAAGGACACGCCCCAGACCATCCCGCCGAGAAGCTGGCTCTCCACCATCCTCGGGTTGATGATGCGCCCGGCCGCGAAAGCGCCGACGAGGCGCGTCACCCGGATCTGCCCGAGATCGGGATCGACCTTCACCTCGGCGAAGACCGCGCCATGCGCATGCATGGCATAGGCTTCCTGCGCCGCGGGATCGCCGGCGCTTTTGCCTTCCGCCGTGACGAGGTCGAGGCCGGCGCGCTGCAGGATGTCGGCAAAGCTCTCGCCCCGGCTCTCGTCATCGCGCCGAACGAGGCACCCGTCGATGGCGACGGTTCCGACATTGCCGGCGCCGAACAGCGGCGAGCGCTCGTCGGTGGTGGCGATCTCGGCGAGCTTGGCGATTACGTTGACGCCGGCTGAGTGCAGCGCCATGCCGGCGGTCGCGGTGTGCGCCGATCCGCCCGCGATCCCGGCATCGGGAAGGTCGGAACTCCCCGAAAGAAACTCCACCTCGTCGATCCCGAGGCCCAGCGCGTCCGCCGCGATCTGGGCGAGAGCGGTCCAGGCGCCTTGCCCCATGTCCTGCGCGCCGATCTCGGCAAGGCCGGTGCCGTCGCGGTGGATGGTGGCGCGGGCATTGGCCTGGAACATCAGCGCCGGAAAGGTCGCCGTGCCAACGCCCGAGCCGACGAGGAGGCCGGCGTCGTCGCGGCGCGCGCGCGGCTCGACCGGGCGACCCTCCCATCCGAAGCGCTCGGCGCCCAGCCGGTAGCATTCGCGCAGGGATTTTGACGAGAACGGCTTGCCGGAGATCGGCTCGACCTCGGCGTAGTTCTTCAGCCGGAAATCCAGCGGATCCATCCCGACCGCGAAGGCGGCCTCGTCGATCGCGCTCTCCAGGGTGATCGATCCCGTGGCCTCGCCCGGCGCGCGCATGAACAGCGGCGTGCCGGTATCGAGCCGCACCGCCTCGTAGCTCGTGCGGATGGCGGGGCTGGCATAGAGCGTATGGGCAACGCTCGCCGCCGGCTCAAGGAAGTCGTCGAAGGTGCTGGAGGCGGTGCGGGTGTGGTTGCCGATGGCCCGCAGCGCCCCGTCCTCGGAGACGCCGAGGCTGATCGCCTGGCGCGTCGGGGCACGGTGCCCGACGGGGCCGTACATCTGCTCCCGGCGCAGCACCAGCTTGACCGGACGGCCGAGCGCGCGCGCCGCGAGGATGCCGAGCACCTGCGGTCCGGCCGGAAAGCCCTTGGAGCCGAAACCGCCGCCGAGGAAGGGGCTGCGGATGTGGATGTCGCCCGGCGCGATGCCGAAGAGTCCGGCGATGCGCTGCTGGGCCATGCCGAGCGCCTGCGTCGGCATGTCCAGCGAGAGGGTGTCGCCCTCCCAGCGCGCGACGACGCCATGCGGCTCCATAGCGTTGTGGTATTGCGCGGGCGTCTCGTAGACCGCCTCGATGCGGTGGGCCGACGCGGCGAGTTCGCCCTCGAGGTCGCCGGTCTCCTCAAAAGCGGGGTTGCCCGCCCCGACCACGTCGGGCGAGAAGGTTTCGGCGCCGTCGAGGCCGGTGCGCGCCGGCTCGGCTTCGTAGCGCGGGGCAAGAAGCAGGGCGCCCTCGGTCGCCGCTTCCAGCGTCTCTGCCACCACCAGCGCGATCGCCTGTCCAGGATAGCGGACGCTGGCGTTTTGCAGGAGGTCCATCCGGAACATGAAGGGGTTGGACTTCTCGTCCGGATCGGACGCCAGCGGCGGGCGGTTTGCCGGGGTGAAGACCTCGACGACGCCCGGATGCGCCCGCGCGGCCGCCTCGTCGAGGAAGGTGACGCGGCCGCGGGCGATCGCGCTGGTGGCGACCACCGCATAGAGCATGCCGGCCGGATGATTGTCGGCCGCAAAGGTCGCAGCCCCCGTCACCTTCAGGACGCCCTCGCGCCGGGTGAGGGGCTGCCCGATGTTGGAGCCGTGCCGCCGGCGGGGCCCGGTCTCGTTCAAGGTCATCTCAGACATGGAGGTCCCCTTTGGACTGCGCGGCGAAGGGCGAGGCCGGAAGCGCCGGAAGGCGCTCCGGTGTGCCGGCTGCCGCGAGCTGCAGTGCGCGCGCAACGATGCGCTCGGCGAGCACGATCTTGTAGGCATTGTCGCCGAAGGGCGTGGCCCCCTCGAGCGCGGCCTTGGCGGCCTGATCGAAGGCCTCGGCGCCCGGCGTCTGGCCCACGAGCACCGCCTCGGCCGCCGTGCAGCGCCAGGGGCGTGCGGCGACGCCGCCGAGCGCAATGCGTGCCGCGCGGATGCGCCCATTCTCAAGATCGAGGCCCACCGCGGCGGACACGACGGCGAAGGCATAGGACGTCCGCTCGCGCACCTTGAGGTAGCGCGAGTGACCGGAAAAGGCCGATGCGTCCGGCGGCAGCAGGACGGCAACGATCATCTCACCTGGTGCGCACAAAGTCCGGTCCTGCGGGGTGTCGCCGGGCAAGCGGTGGAAGTCTGCCATCGGCACCTGCCGGCGACCCGCCGCGCCTTCCAGTTCCACCAACGCGCCGAGCGCGGCGAGGGGGACGCAGAAGTCCGAAGGGTGCGTGGCGATGCAGGCCTCGCTCCAGCCAAGCACCGCATGCAAGCGGTTTTCGCCGCCGAGCGCGTCGCAGCCGCTGCCGGCCTGGCGCCGGTTGCAGGCGCTGGTGGTGTCGTAGAAATAGCGGCAGCGGGTCTCCTGCATCACGTTGCCGCCGACCGTCGCGGCGTTGCGCAACTGTCCGGACGCTCCCGACAGGAGCGCCTCGGCGACGGCCGGATAGGCCGCTGCAAAGCGCGGGTCATGCGCGAGGTCGGCGTTGCGCATAAGGGCGCCGATGCGCACCGATCCGTCCGCCTGCCATTCGATGCTGTCGAGGCCCGGCAGATGGGTGATGTCGATGAGACGGCCGGGGCGGGCGACGTCGCCTTTCATCAGGTCGAGGAGGTTGGTGCCGCCGGCGAGAAAAGCTGTATCCGGCCCTGCCGCGGCGGCCACCGCCTCGGCAACGCTCATTGCCCGCACGTAGTCGAAGTTTCTCATGCCGCTTTCTCCTCAGCCGACGCGGCCATCCGGCGGCCGGCCTCCAGCACCGCTTCGGTGATGCCGGCATAGGCGGCGCAGCGGCAGAGATTGCCGCTCATGCCCTCGCGCACCCGCTCAGGGTCCCCGCCCGCCTGGTTCTCCGCGAGAAGGCCTACGGCGCTCATGATCTGGCCGGGCGTGCAGAAGCCGCACTGGAAGCCGTCGTGCTCGATGAAGGCAGCCTGCACCGGGTGCAGCGTGCCGTTCTCCGCCAGGCCCTCGATGGTGGTGATCTCGGCGCCGTCGTAGCTCAGCGCCAGCGCGAGACAGGAGTTGATCCGCCGGCCATCTGCCAGGATCGTGCAGGCGCCGCACTGCCCACGGTCGCAACCCTTCTTCGTCCCCGTGAGGTCCAGCCGCTCGCGCAGGAGGTCGAGGAGCGTCACGCGGGGATCGTCGAGGTCGATCCGCCGCTCCTCCCCGTTAATGGTCAGTCGGATGGAGTGGGCCATGCTTTCCCCCGTCTCGTGCGGTATCAACCGGGACCGCCCGTGACTTTTGCACGGTCGGCCTCCAAAACACGTCCACACGGATCCCCGTGCGACGTTCGCAGAGCATATACGGAGGGTGCCTCCGCTTACAAGCTTCGAGGAGTTCCAAACTGTAAGATGGCAAGCGAACCGGAGAAGGGAATGCGCAAGCCGCGGGCCGACGTCGTGCGGAACCGGGAGCGGTTGCTCGCCGCCGCAGTTGACGTGTTCCGCTGCGGCGGGTCCGCGGCCAGTCTCGAGGCGGTGGCGCGGGGCGCCGGGGTCGGGATCGGCACCCTCTATCGGCATTTCCCGACCCGCGAGGCGCTTTTCGAGGCCGTGTACCGCCGGGAGGTCGAGGAGCTGGCGCGTCTTGCCGAGCGCCTTTCAGAGGGGCCCGATCCCGTCGAGGCCCTGCGGCAATGGTCGCGCGGCGGCATCCAGCTGGTCGCCACCAAGCACGGCATGCTGACGGCGCTGGCCCTGGCGGTGGACAAGTCGTCCGACGTCTACGCCTTTTCCTTCGAGCACCTGACGCGGGCGATCGGACTGCTTCTCGGGAAAGCCGTGACCGCAGGCGAAATCCGCCACGACGTCGCGCCGGAGGACGTGCTCCATGCCTTGGTCGGGATGTCGATGATGGGGAAGGGGCCAGGCTGGGAAGCCAACGTCATGCGCCTCCTCGATATCTTCATCGACGGCCTTCTCAAGCGCCCGGCGTGAACGCGGGTCGATAACGCGTCGTGGGTCCCGGGCGCGCGCGGCGCAGTTTCCGGTCGCGTTCGGACCGGTGCGAGGAGGGCGCCGCGATCGACGGGGGCTATAATGCCATCCCTCCCCATTAAAGTAATTATATGCGTAACTTTTCGTAAGTTGTATTTATTTTACGACGTAAAATCATAATATCAGATTAGAATATTTCCTTACAAGTATATTTTAAAAGTAAAACAGGCTTGCGCAAGCCTTCGTTCCTATGAGTTGCTGATGCCGCCACGTTGGCCGATCAAGCGCTGAGGACCGATGCGGCCTTGGCATCGACGGGAAGTCGATCCGGTTCGCGTGGCAGCCGTCTTTCGACCGCAGCAACGAAACCCATCACTATCAGGAAGGATGAGGCCGATGGCGCTCACGAAGAAAAGTGCTGTCCGGACCACGCCCGGATCGTTCATCAACCACGAGGAATCGCATGCCGGCGGGGTCAGGCTCGTGGCCGAGGCGCAGAAGCGTCAGGCGCGCTCCTTCGCGCGGCACCAGAAGGCGGCCGAGCGCATCGCCACGGCGGCGAACCAGCTCTCGGCGGGCGTCGCGGAATCGGCCTCGGCGGCCGAAGAGCTGCGCAAGTCTGCAGATCAGATCGCCGCTGGTGCCGAGGAGGCCTCGGGTGCTGCGCAGGAATCGGTCAAGGCGGTCGCCCGCAGCGCTACCCTCATCCTCGACGCGCGCAACAATGCCGATGCGTCGGTGAAGGTGACAGAGACGCTGCAGGGCCTGATCTAGGATGTCAGCAACCAGCTCTCCAGCTCGATCTCGGCGGTGTCGCGGGCGTCCGAACGCCAGGAGAACTCCGCCAAGATGGTCGAGGAACTCGACCGCCAGGCATCGACGATCGGCGAGGTGGTGAAGGCGGTCGCCCGCATCGCCGACCAGACCAATCTCCTCGCCCTCAACGCGGCGATCGAGGCGGCGCGCGCCGGGCAGCACGGCAAGGGCTTTGCCGTCGTCGCCGACGAGGTGCGAACGCTCGCCGAGACCAGCGAGAAGTCGGCGCGCGATATCCAGGAACTCATCACGCAGATCCAGGAGGGCGTGAAGCTCGTCGCCGAGGGAATCTCCACTTCAGCGACCTCGGCGCGCGCGGAAGCCGGCAAGGGCGTCGTCGTCACCGACCGGCTGACGCAGATCCGCGGTGCGATGACCGAGCTGGTCGCGGCGTGCCGGGAGATCGCCCGGGCCAACGAGGAGTCGAACACGGCGGCGGGCGAGGCACACAAGGGCGCCGAGATTATCGCCGCCGCCGCCGAGGAGCAAGGAGCGGCCTGCGAAGAGGTCAGCAAGACCATCGCCCAGCAGACCGCGGCGCTCGGGCAGAGCGAGCAGGCGGCACAGGAACTCGCAGCCCTGTCGGATGAGCTGAAGAACAGCGCCAATGTCGGCAAGAGCGCGGAGGAAGTCGCCTCGGCCGCCGAGGAACTGTCGAGCGCGGTTGAGGAGATCACCCGGGCTTCGACCCAGATCATGACCGCGCTCGACCAGATCAATCAGGGCGCCCAGCAGCAAGGCGCCGCGACCCAGCAGTCGGCCGCCGCGATCAGCCAGATCGAGAAGGGCTCCAACCTCTCGCAGACAAGGGCGCGCGCCGCGCTTGATCAGGTCGAGGAGATTTCCGCGAGCCTCGTCGAGAACAAGGCGGCGATCGACTCGCTGATCCAGGGCGTGGCGCATTCGGTCGTTACCGGCCGCGCCAGCCGCGACCAGATCAGCGGCATCGAGCAGATCAGCCGGCGCATCGACAAGATCGTCGACGCCATCACCACCGTCTCGATCCAGACCAGCATGCTGGCCGTGAACGGCTCGGTCGAGGCGGCGCGGGCGGGCGAGTTCGGCAAGGGCTTTGCCGTCGTCTCCACCGACATCCGCAATCTCGCCCGCGACTCCGCCGAGAATGCCGACCGCATCAAGGATACCGTCAAGGCGATCCAGGACACCATCGTCACGGTGCGCGAGGACCTTCAGAGCATCGCCGACGCGGCGGAGGTGGAGGTCGACCGCAACAAGCTGATCTCGGCCAATCTCGTCACCGTCGGCACCGATATGGCCGCCGTCCTCGAGGGCAACCGGCAGACGCTCGCCGGTGCCGAGGAGATCGGCCGGCTGGTGCGCGAGGTGCAGGTCGCCATCGAGCAGATCGGCGCTGCCGCTAACCAGGCGACGCGCTCGACGACGGAGGCCGCCGCCGCGGCGCGCGAACAGTCGAAGGGCGCCGAGCAGCTCGCCGCCGCGATCGAGGAGATCGCCTCGCTCGCCGACGAGCTTCAGGCCTCCTGAGCCTTTGGCCGGGCGGCGGGACGCTGCCCGGCCCTTTTCCACCAGCGCGCGCCGCCTGCGCTCCATCCTGCACCCAGAAAAGGAATTTCCGTCATGCCGACTTTGGCTGAGGCGCCCTCCGCGGGCGAAGAGAAGGGTGCCGGGCGCGCCGAGAACGGTGCCGGGGGGACCCGGCAGTTCGTGATCTTCCACATCGAAGACGAGATGTTCGCGCTGTCGCTGTCGGAGGTTCAGGAGATCATCCGCTTCCCCGACATCGTCCGGCTGCCGCTCAGCCCGCGCTCGCTCGAGGGCCTTGCCAATCTGCGCGGCACCGTGCTGCCGGTCATCAACCTGCGGGATGCCTTCAACTTTCCTGCGCTCGCCCACGATGATTCCACCCGCGTCGTCGTGCTCGACCTCGGCCATGCCGTCGGCCTCGTCGTCGACCGCATGGCCAATGTGGTCACCGTCGAGGCGGATCGCATCGAGGCCGCCGAGACGCTCGGCACGCTCGTCGATACCGACGTTCTCACCGGCATGATCAAGGCGGTGGACGGCGGTTCGATGGTCATGATCCTCGACGCCAAACGCCTCGTCCAGCGCGAGTTCAGCGCGATCCTCGACCGCCCGACGAGCACCGCACGCCAGGCCGACGGCGGCCAGAAGCCGAACACCGACACGCAGGAGGAGCGTCAGGCCGACGAGGACCAGCTGGTCAGCTTCGAGGTGGCGGGGCAGGAATACGCCTTCCCGATCGAGACCGTGCAGGAGATCGTCCAGATGCCGGCGGTCGTCACCCACGTCCCCAATGCGCCCGGCCATGTGCTCGGCGTCATCACCTTGCGCGACCGGCTGCTGCCGCTCGTCTCGCTGCGCGAGCTCTTCGGGCTCCCGGCCGTCCGGCTGTCCGAGGCCAACAAGGTCGTCGTCGTCTCGCTCGGCGGCGACGGGCGCTTCTCCGTCGGCGTCGTGATGGACAGCGTCAAGGAAGTCCTGCGCGTCGCCCGCTCGCAGGTCGAGCCGGTGCCGAGCCTCCTCGGCCAGGCCGGGCCCGGTAACGACATCCAGGCGATCTGCCGGTTGCAGGGCGGCGAGCGCCTCGTCTCCGTCCTCTCGGCGGAAACCATGTTCAACATCCAGGACCTGAAGGAGGTCGTCGGCGCAACGGAGGACGGTATGACCACCATGGAGATCGACAGCGGCGAACCGCGCGAGCGGGTCGCCGCCGACGAGGAACAGTTCGTCGTTTTCCGCCTGATGAATGAGGAATACGGCGTCAGCATCGATGCGGTGCAGGAGATCGTGCGCGTGCCGGACCAGCTCACGCGCATCCCCAACACGCCGTCCTTCATTGAGGGGGTGATCAACCTTCGCGGCATCGTGCTGCCGGTGATCGACCAGCGCCGCCGCTTCGAGCTCGCCACGGCCACGCGCAACGACCGGCAGCGCATCATGGTCTTCACCGTCCGCGGCGCCCGCACCGGCTTCGTCGTGGACTCCGTCTCCGAGGTCATCCGCATTCCCGCGTCGGCGATCGGCGCGGCGCCCAGCCTGTCGGGCGAGCAGCAGCGGCTGATCAAGCGCGTCGCCAATCTCGCGGAGCAGAAGCGGATGATCCTCCTCCTCGACGTCGTCGAGCTTCTGAACGTCGGCGAGAGCGAAGCGCTGACGCAGGCCGCCTGACGGCACGGGTCAAAGGCGCGTGGCCGAGCGGAGGACGGCATGATCAAGGTACTCATCGTCGACGACTCCGCCTTGATGCGAAAGCATCTGACGGACCTCTTGGGGTCGCAGCCCGACATCGAGGTGCGCACGGCGCGCAACGGGGTGGAGGCGCTGACCGCCATCGACGACTTCGATCCGAACGTCGTGACGCTCGACATCAACATGCCCGAGATGGACGGCATCACCTGCCTGTCCCGCATCATGTTGGCGAGCCCGCGACCAGTCGTCATGGTCTCTTCGATCACCGAGGAGGGCGCCGAGACGACGCTGCAGGCGCTGAGCCTCGGGGCCGTCGATTTCGTCCACAAGCCCGGCGGTACCATCTCGCTGTCGATCGACAAGATCCACCGCGAGATCCTCGCCAAGGTGCGGGGCGCCGCCGAGGCGCGGGTCCGCCGGGCGCCGTCGCTGCGCGGGCGCATCGCCGAGGCCAGATCCGGCCTTGCCGGTGCCGACCGTTCGCTGTCCGGCGCCGGTCCGTCCGCCGCCGCCCCGTCCGGGGGCAAAGCCGAGGGGGCCACCACCGCCCGTTTCGGCCTCGTCCTCGTCGGTGTCTCTACCGGCGGTCCGGGCACGCTGGAACAGATCCTGCCGAAACTCTCCGCGGGGTTTCCTTGGGCGGTCCTCGTCGCGCAGCACATGCCCGGCAGTTTCACCGGCGTCTTCGCGCGGCGTCTCAACGACATCGCCGCGCTGCCGATCGTCGAGGCCAACCGCCAGATGCCGATCGAGCCGGGCACGATCTACATCGCCAAGGGCGATGCCGACCTGCTGGTCACCCGCGGGCCGCTCGGGCCGGTCGCAAGCCCGGTGCCGGCCTCGCGCGAGCATCTCTGGCACCCGAGCGTCGAGCGGCTCGTCACCAGCGCCCTCGACGTCATGCCCGCCACCAGCCTGATCGGCGTCCAACTCACCGGCATGGGCAATGACGGCGCACAGGCGTTGGCGCTGTTGAAGCAGCGGGGCGGGCGGACGATCGCCCAGGACGAGCGCACCTGCGTCGTCTTCGGCATGCCCAACGAACTCATCAAGCTCGGCGGGGCCTCGCTGGTCCTGCCAAGCGAGCGCATCGCAGGACAGCTGAGCGCCTGGCTGTCGCGTGCGCCGTCCGCCGAACCGAGAGGAAACCGCCATGGCGCTCGTTAGACCAGAGAAGATCGACGCCGCCCCGGCGGATACGCCGGCCCTTCTGCCGCGGGATGCCGAGGCCGAGAGCCGGCTTCTCGCGTCCCCCGCCGCCGCCGAACGTCGCAGCGCCGCGCGCGGGCTCGCCTCGACCGAAGCGGGCGCGGCCCTCCTCGTCGCGCACCTCGCCGCCGAGCCTGCCGTCAGCGTGCGCGGCGCGATCCTCAACGCCCTCATCGACAACCGGTCGCCGGCGATCGCTGGAGCGCTCACCGCCTATCTCTCGGTCGAAGACACCGCGCTGCGCAGCGCCGTCGTCGACGCGCTCCTTGCAATGCCCGACGAGGTCGAGCCGCTGCTCGGCACGCTCTTGTCGAGCGATGACAGCGACCTGCGCATTCTCGCCGTCAACATCGCGTCGAAGATGGCGCACCGGCACGCCCCGGCTCTTCTGCAGCGCGTCATCGAGACCGACGGGCATCTCAACGTCTGTGCCGCCGCGGTCGACGGCCTGACGGAGATCGGCGACCACCGCGCGGTGGCGCCGCTTGAGGCGCTCGCGGACCGCTTTGCCGGGGAGCCGTTCATCGCCTTCGCCGTCGAGGTCGCGCTTCGCCGCATCAGGGCATCCTGATGACGACCGTCGCCGCACAGGCGCTGAGAGCCAGCGCGCGCGTCATCTCCGAGGAGGAGTTCGCCAAGTTCAACGAGTTCTTCTACCGGCAGACCGGCATCTCCTTCACCGACCGAAAGGGCTATTTCGTCGAGCGGCGGATCCAGGAGAGGCTGGAGAAGACCGGGGCACGGTCCTTCGGCGAATACTTTAACACGCTGCGGTTCCAGGCCTCCGGCGAGGAGCTGCAGCATCTCGTCAACGCGATGACGGTCAACGAGACCTATTTCTTCCGCGAGGACTACCAGTTCAAGGCGCTGATCGACGGCGTGCTGCCGGAGATCGCCCGCACCCGCCCGGAGGGTTCGACGATCTCGATCTGGTCGGTCCCGTGCTCGACCGGCGAGGAGCCCTATTCGATCGCCATCCAGATCCTGGAGAACTGGGACCGGGCGGATGATTTCGGCATCGAGATCCGCGCCTCCGACATCGATACGCGGGTTCTCATGGACGCGCGGCAGGCGGTCTACAGCGAGCGGGCCATCCACCGCCTGACGCCGGCCCTGCGCGAGAAGTATTTCTCCGCCGCGGGCCCCGGCCGGTTCCAGTTGCGCGAGGAGATCCGCGGCTCGGTCGACTTCTCGGCGGTCAATGTCGCCAACCCCGCGCAAATGGCGCGCTATCGCGGGATCGACGTGATCTTCTGCCGGAACATGCTGATCTACTTCGACGATCTGTCGCGGCGCCAGACCGTGGAGGCGTTCTACGATTGCCTGAAGCCCGGCGGCTTCCTCTGCCTCGGGCATTCCGAGAGCATGAGCCGCATCTCCTCGCTGTTCACCCCCCGCAGCTTTGCCGGAACCATCATCTACCAGAAGGCCAGAGGGGCCGATTGAGGCGCACATGGACCCAAAACGCATCCTCGTCGTCGATGACGGCATCACCATGCGCCTCTTCTACCGCGACGTCCTGGAGAAGGAGGGGTTCGCCGTCGAGGAGGCCGTCAATGGCCTGGAAGGACTGGAGCGCGCGATGCTCGGCCGTTTCGACCTGATCCTCATCGACGTGAACATGCCGAAAATGGACGGGTTCACGCTCGTCGACCGGCTGCGCCGCGAGCCGCCGCTGGCCGCGGTTCCCGTCCTGATGATCAGCACCGAGGCGGCCGCGGACGACGAGGTCCGGGCGCTGGAACTCGGCGCCAATCTCTATATGGTGAAGCCCGCGCAGCCGGTGGCGCTTGCCGCCGCCGCGCGCCTGATGACCGGGGTGCCGCTGTGACGAACCCGTTGCTCGCCCAATTCATCCCCGAGGCCCGCGATCTGATCCAGACCTCGGCGACCGGCCTGTTGAAGCTTGAAGACAACCCGCAGGATGCGGCGGTGGTCAACGAGGTGTTTCGGGCCGTGCACACGCTGAAAGGCTCGTCGGGCCTGTTCGAGGTGGTGGCGCTGACCAGGCTCGTCCACGCCGCCGAGGACATTCTGGGCGCGATCCGGGTCGATGAGCTCGCGCTGAGCCCGGAGATCGTCGACCGGCTGCTCGAAAGCCTCGACCGCGTCGGCGAATGGATCGATCATCTCGAACGCCACGAGACGCTGCCGCTGGAGGCCGACGGCATATCGAAGGGCATGGTGACGGATCTGCGCGCCTGCGCCGGCTGCGCGCCCGGGGCAGAGACCGCGCCTCTCGAGGCCGCGGACCCGTCGCGCCGCCCGCCGATCGCCTGGCTCGGCGCCTTCTCCGAGGCGCAGAGGATCGCCGCCTTCCGGCATGTCCTCTCCGGCGATACGGTGCTGGCCGTCCGCTACGTGCCGGACGAGGGCTGTTTCTACAACGGCACCGATCCGCTCGGCACCGCCCTGCAGCTGCCCGATCTCCTCGGCCTCGATACCACCCCCCGCGAGCCTTTCCCGCCGCTTGCCGAGTTCGACCCCTATCGCTGCCTCCTCGACCTGCAGATGCTGACCGTCGCGCCGAAAGCGGAGGTCGAGCACCTCTTCCGCTACGACATCGAGCAGATCGAGATCGCGACCGTGGCGATCTCCGACCTCGTGAAACTCGCCGGCGATCCCGACAACAGTCCTGTCTGGGACGATTTCACGCAGAATGCCTATGCCCATCTCGCGGAAGATGATCTCGCCTCGCTGCAGGCGGCCTGCGGCGTCCTCCTGCATCTGATGGGACCCGCCTCGCGGCCGGCGTGTGCCCTGCGTTGGTTGGAGTCGGGGCTCGGCGCCGATCGCCCGGACCGGGCGCTGGTGACGGCGCTCGTCGATGCCGTCACGTCGGGCAGTTTTGCCTTGCCCCAAAACGGCGCGGCGGCGCCGCTCGCGGCGGGCGGCGCGCGCACGACAGCCCTCGCCATGCCTTCAGGCGGGCAAGGCGTCGTCGTGCGGCAGCTCCTGGAAGCGCAACGGCGGCAGCTGTCGATGGCCGGCGATCTGGCCCGCCGCCTCGGCGCGGTCGGCGCGACGCTGCGAAACGTGCTGACGGCGCTCGGCCGGCAGGATCTCAACGTGCCCCTCCAGGCAGCGCTCGCGGCGGCCGTCCGCCAGGCGTCGCCGGCCCGGGTCATCGCTTTCATCGACGGGCTGACGACCGCCGGGGTCGACGCGGGTGAAACGCCGCCGCCTGCCGCCGCGCCGCCCGGCGAGCCGGCATCGACGCCAGCCGGGGAGGGCGCCGTCGCCGCTACCGCAGGAGCGGGGCAGAAGACGCTGAAGGTCGACCAGGCGAAGATCGACCGGCTGATGAACCTCATCGGCGAGCTCGTGGTCTCGAAGAATAGCCTGCCCTTCCTCGCCCGCAAGGCCGAGGACGTCTACGGCTCGCGCGAGATGGGCCGCGACATCAAGGAGCAGTACGCGGTCATCGACCGCCTGGCGCAGGAGATGCAAGGCGCGATCATGCAGGTGCGCATGCTGCCGGTCTCCGAGGTGTTCGCGCGCTTTCCCCGTCTCGTGCGCGATCTCTCGCGCAAGCTGTCGAAGCGCATCGCGCTGACGATCGAGGGCGGCGACACCGCGGCCGACAAGACCATCGTCGAGGCGCTCGGCGACCCGCTCCTCCACATCGTGCGCAACTCGCTCGACCACGGCATCGAAACCGCGGACGAACGCGCCGCGGCCGGCAAGTCGCCGGAGGCGCAGATCGGGCTGAAGGCCTATCAGGAGGCCGACAGCGTCGTCATCGAGGTCAGCGACGACGGCCGCGGCATCGACCACCGGCGGGTCCGCGAGGCTGCCGTCGCCAAGGGCGTGATCGACGCCGAGACGGCCGAAGCCTTGAGCGAGCAGGACGCCGTCAACCTCATCTATCGCCCCGGCTTCTCGACCGCGGCGACCGTCTCGGACCTGTCGGGCCGCGGCGTCGGCATGGATGTGGTGCTGACCACCGTCCAGCGGCTGGGCGGCAGCGTCGAGGTGTCGACGCGGCTCGGCTCCGGCACGCTGACCCGGGTGACGCTGCCGCTGTCGATGGCGGTGGCGCGCGTGATGGTCGTCGAGGTGGCCGACAATCTCTACGGCGTGCCGATGGACATGATCGTCGAGACCGTGCGCGTGCCGCGTGCCGCCATCCGGACCATCAAGCGCTCGGAGGCCTTCGTCCTGCGCGATGCGGTCATTCCGCTGGTGCGCCTGCAGAGCCTGCTGCAGATCGGCGATGGCGCCTTTGCGCCGCCAGCAATCGACGAGGAGGCGGTGCTGGTCTGCCGCGTCGCCGGCCACCCGGTGGGGCTCGTCATCGACGATTTCCGCGAGGGTCTCGACGTCATCCTGAAGCCGCTGGAAGGGGTGCTGTCGCGCATCCCCGGCTATTCCGGCACGACGCTCCTCGGCGACGGCCGGGTGCTCCTCGTCCTCAACCTCAAGGAACTGCTGTGATGCCGCTCTGCTACGAAGAAGGACGGGTCCGGTTCGAAGGACATTGTGCGGTCGAGGAAGCGCTGGATCTGACGGAGTTCCTCCGCGCCACCCCAATGGCGGAGGTCGACCTCTCGGCCTGCGCCAGCCTTCATACCGCGCTCTTCCAGGCCGTCATCGCCAGTGGCGCGCGCGTCTGCGCTGCGCCCGGGGACGCGGCGCTGGCCCGTGCGATCATGCCGGCGCTGACGGCCGGCATGAGATGACGACGAGCCGCGTCATCGCGATCTCGAACCGCAAGGGCGGCAGCGGCAAGACGACGACCGCCGTCAATCTGGCGGCCGAGACCGGGGCGCGGGGCTTGCGCACGCTGCTCGTCGATCTCGATACGCAAGGTCATTCCGGCATAGGCTTCGGCATCGTCGCGCAGCGGGGCGTCCCGCGGGTCCACGACATCTTCTCGGATCCGGGGTTCGACCTCCTGTCGGCCGTTCAGCCATCGGGACATCCGGGGGTATGGGTCGCGCCGGCCGACCAGGCTTTCATGGGCGACGCCAACGGGCAAAGTCCGACAACGCTGAGGCGCCAGCTCGGTAGCGACGCGGTTCGCAAGGCCTTCGACCTCGTCATCATCGACACGCCGCCCTCGCTCGACATGCTCCTCGTCAACGCGCTGGCGGCGGCCGATGGCGTGCTCGTCCCGCTGATGCCGCACGCGCTGTCGGCGGAAGGCGTCCGGCAACTCGCCCGCGTGTTCCTGCGGATCGCGACCACCGTCAATCCCGATATCCGTCTCCTCGGGCTGGTGCCGATCATGCTGAACCTGCGCATTCGCCATCACGCCGAAACGCTCGCGCAGCTCGCGCGCGAGTTCGGGCCCGAGCGCCTGATGGACGGCATTCGCACCGACATTCAAATCGCCGACGCCTTCGCTGCGCGTCGGCCGATCCAGGCGCACGCGCCGTCGAGCCGCGGGGCTGCCGACTACCACCGCCTTTCCCACCAGCTTGCGAACCTTTTTCCAGCTATCGCCTAAACCGGAATGCGAAGCCTGCGAGATAGTATTATGTGCCGTCAATAAGAATAGTAGAGTGACTAAGGCATCTTACTGCAGTAAACTGGGCATCCACCTTTTTCATCTAGTGTTCGTGCACCATGGCGTTTCAAGGAGATGGAGATGGCCACGAACATTATGATTGTAGACGACTCGCCCACCATCTTGATGAGCCTCGAAATGACGTTCAGCATGAACGACATCGGCGTCACCAAGGCGGCGAGCGCCGAGGAGGCCGTCGCCAAGCTGAAGGGCGGCTTGAAGCCGAGCATGATCATCACCGATCTCAACATGGGCGCCATGAACGGCATCGATCTCATTCGCACCGTCCGAAAGATGGCCGGTCTCCAGTTCCTGCCGATCGTTCTGCTGACGACCGAGTCGCAGCAGGACAAGCGACAGGAAGCCAAGGCGGCCGGGGCCACCGGCTGGCTGGTGAAGCCAGCGCAGGGCGACATGCTGATGAACGTGGTCCGGCAGGTTCTGAAGCTTTGACCATTGGCATCCCCGCCAGCGATCGGTGCCGCGGCCTGGGCCGTCGTATCTGGATGCCCGGGATGGTGTTTCGACAATGAACAGGACTAATTTTTTGCGAAACCAGAGGTCCCTTGCTGCGCAACCGGATTCTTTCGAGGATGTGCGCCGCCTCATGACGGCGGTCCATGGCTGGAGCGTCTCGAGCGAGGCCGTCTATATGGCGGTCGGAGAGGAGGTTCAGAACCTTCACCGCAAGGTGTCGCAGGTACGCGACGGCATCCGCCGCTCGACGGAGATCTTCGTCGGCGAGGAGATCGGCGAGATGCGCCGAGGGCTGGCGACCGCCGCCGAGGTGTCGCAGACCACCGCCGATCTTTCCCGGGAGCGCAGCGAGGCGCTCGCGCGGCTGCGCGGCTCCGTCGAGATCGCCGTCTCCGGCAGCACGGCGGTGGTCCTGGTCTTCCGGCTTCTCGACTATGTCGTTCTCATCGCGCGGGCGCATGTCGAGGGCATGAGTGACGGGCAGTATGAGCTCGGCCCCTTCACCGCCCATGTCGCCGAGCTGGTTTCGGTCGGCGAGGGGGTCGCGCGGGGTATCGACGAGAGCACGCAGCTGCTCGGTCGCTGTCTTGCCCAGAGCCGCGCCTTCGAGTCGCAGACGGGCCTCGACGGAACCAGCCTGATCGACGATTTCCTGGCGCTCGCGGCCCATCTTGACGAGCAGCAAGGAGCGTCGTCCGAGCGGCGCGAAGCGGCCCATGCCGCCTTCACCTCGATCTGGAAGGCGATCGGCGGCATCGTCGCCGGCCTGCAGTTCCACGACATGGCGCGTCAGCGGCTCGAGCACACGATCGCCAATCTCGGCCGCATGGCCGATCTGCACAGCAAGGGCCTGATCGACGCGGGCCTCCCCCCGATCGCCGAGCACTCGCGCCCGGCGGCGCTGCGCCGCATTGCCGCGCTCGAGATCGCCCAGCTCGACGATCTCCGGCGCCTCTATGAAACGAAGATGGGCGAACTCGACGGCCATCTGGCCGAGATCGGCGGCCAGGTCGTTCAAAGCCAAGACATTCTCGGCCAGCTTGTTCACGGCGGCGGTGGCGCCATGCTCGACACCGAGGCGCGGCACCTTCAGGCGCAGTTCAAGGACGGCGAGCAGGCCCGCCTTCGCCTCGGCAAAAGCCTTGCGCGATGCGCCGAGGCGACCCAGTCGCTGATCGACATGACCGGCAAGCTCGACCAGCTCGAGCACGACCTCAAGATCGCCGGTCTCAACGCCGCCGTGCGTGCGGCACATGTAAAGAGCGAGGACGACACGATCGGCTACATCGCCCGCGTCATCTGCGAGCAGGCCTCAATCGCGCGCAACGAGGCCAACCGCGTGCGCGAGGGAGTCGATCTGGCGGCGATCGACACGACGGACCTCAGCCTGCGCATCCTGCCCGGAATCTCTGCCGCCTACAGCCTCGTCGAGGAGCGGCTGACCAGCACGAGCGCGGTTCTCGGCGAGGCCCAGGCGTCGTCGTCGCGAGAACTGGGTTCCGCCATTTCCGCCGCGTCTTCCCTGACCGCCGACGTGACCGCCATCCGCAAGATGATGACGCCGCATATCGAGGGCTGCGCGCTGCTGCACGCCCTCTGCGCGGCGCTGGCGGCAATCACCGCGGAACTGCCGCAGACAGACGCCAGCGACGAGGAAATGGCGGCAATCGACGAGATCCTCTCGCAAGACTACACGATGGCCGAGGAACGCGAGATCTTTGCCGCCGTCGTCGGCCGGGACGTCCCGGCGGCATCGTCGGGCGCCGCGGACGGTCCCGGTCACCGTCAGGACGAGACGATGGACGCCATCTTCTTCTGATCCTGCGACCAGGAACGCGGAAAACGAGACGGCCCGGCACGCCACACGCGCGTTGTCAGGGTGCCGTCGACGGGACGTGGCGTCTTGCCGGACCGGCGTGGCAGGCGACGTGTCCGAGGGCCTCGCCCGGCTGAGGTCCGTGCCATCGGCGTCGCAAGCCCCGCGTCGGCCGTCCGGTCAATCGACGAGGGCCTCCTTGAGATCCCGGTACTCCTCGCAGGAGGTGCCGCAGAGCGTCTCGATGACCGCGAGCTGTTGCCGCGCGAGATCCGGCTTGCCTTGGATGACATAGGCCTCGCCGAGATATTCGCGGACCCGCGCATAGCGGGGATCGAGCTTCACCGACTGGAGGTAGTAGCCGATACCCTCCTCGGTCCGCCCGAGCTTGCGCGTGGCGTAGCCGCGATAGTTCAGTGCCTTGGCGGTATGGGGCTGCTTCAGGGTGTCCAGCACCTCCAGCGACTCCTCGAACCTTGTCTCCTTGGCGAGAGCGTAGGCGTAGTCGGAGAGCGCGTCGTCAGTGAGGTTCGCGGCTGCGCGCTTCACGCATTTCTTGAGCTTCCCGTCATAGACCTCGCCCCGCTTGCACGTCGGTGTCGCCGGCGTGTCGTCGCCGAGGGCGAAGGCGGGAGCGGCATGGACCAGCAGGGCGCTGGCGAGGAGACCGGCAAGCCCGGTCCGGGCGATCGTCTTGCGCATCATGGCCGTCTTCATGGCATCCCTCCATCGCATCGCGGGTCCATGCCTCCAGCAATACCCTTGCTGGCAGGATGACCGCTGGGCCATGCCAACGCTTCGGACCAAGGTCCCATGGAACGCCGCGCATTGGTCCCATGTCCGCGCGGGCGAAACCGGCTAGGATGGTCGGCGATGACGCCTTTCGCTTCCCTTCTTGCGCCCACCCTCCGCCGATGGCGGGTGCTGACGCTCGCCCGCCAGTATCTCCTCGGCGGCGCGACCGTGCTGCTGGCGGGCATGTTGACGATCGGCTTCTGGGTCACCAGCCAGATCGCCGAAAGTGTCACACGCAACACCGCGACGGCGACCGCGCTCTACGTCGACGGCGTGATCTCGCCGCTGCTGCCCGACATCGATGGATCGAACGTGCTTGGCGAAGGCGCCCGGAGCGCCCTTGACGAGACGCTGTCTACAGGGGCGCTGGGCGAGCGGATCGAGACCTTCAAGCTCTGGGGGCGCGACGGGCTGATCATCTACAGCAGCGAGCCCAGCCTGATCGGGAAGCGCTTCGAGCCGACGACGAGCCTGCGCGAGGCCTGGGAGGGAAAGGTCGCGGCGGAGTTCGACGATCTGACCGACGAAGAGGATGCCCTCGAGCGCGATGCCGGGGTTCCGCTTCTCGAGATCTACCACCCGATCCGCGCCCCCTGGTCCGGCAAGACCGTCGCGGTCGCCGAATTCTACGAGCATGCCAAGGAACTGGAATCCAGCCTCCTCGCCGCGCGCGTGCGCAGCTGGATCGTGGTCGGCGCCGTGACGGTCGCGATGATCGGGGCATTGTTCGGCATCGTCCTGCGCGGAAGCTCGACCATCTCCCGCCAGCGCATCGCTCTGGAAAGGCAGGTGCTAGACCTGCAGGACCTTCTCGAGGAGAACCATCGGCTCGGCCGGCGCGTGCGGGATGCCGCAACCCGCGTCTCGTCGATCAACGAGCGAACGCTGCGTCAGCTCAGCGCCGACCTTCACGACGGACCGGCGCAGCTGCTCGGCCTTGCGGCGCTCCGGCTCGGGAGCCTTTCCCTTGCCGCAGGGCTCGGGACTCGGGCAGCGGAGCTTCTGCCCATCCGCAGCTTCCTCGGCGATGCGCTGATCGAGATCCGGCGCATCTGCCACGGCTTGGCACTTCCGAACATTGAAACGCTGGCACTTGACGCCCTGCTCCGCGACGCGGTGCTCGCCCATGAGCGCCGGACGGCGACCGAGGTCACGCTGCAACCGCCCGGCACCAATCCGGTGCTCGCATCGGCCGAGAAGCTCGCCATCTACCGTTTCGTTCAGGAGGGCCTCAGCAACGCCTTCCGGCATGCGGACGGCCGCGGGCAGGCGGTGGCCGCACGCGTCGAGGGGGAGGCGGTCGTCGTCGAGGTCCGCGATGCTGGATCTGGCTTTGCGGCGGACGCGGCGTCGGGGCTTGGTCTCACCGGGCTTCGCGACCGGATCGAGAGCCTCGGCGGGACTTTTGCCGTCGAGAGCGGCTTTTCCGGAACGCGGCTCGAAATGACGTTGAAGCATGGCACCACCGCGGAGTTGACGGCATGAGCGAACCCGTGAGCGTGGTGGTGGCGGACGATCATCCGCTTTTCCGGGCGGGCGTGGCGCTCAGCCTCGAGGAGACGGGCCGCTATGCCGTCGTCGGCAAGGCCGCCGACGCGGACGAGGCGGTGGCGCTGGCGACGTCGGCAAGACCGGTCGTCGCGTTGATCGACCTGTCGATGCCCGGCGGCGGCCTGTCGGCGGTCCGAAGGATCCGCGAAAGCCTTCCCGCAATTCTCGTCGTCGTTCTCACCGCCTCGGAAAGCGACGACGACGTCTTCGCGGCGCTCGAGGCAGGCGCCCGCGGATATGTCCTGAAGGGGGTTGGATCCGACAGCCTCGTCGAGGTGCTCGATGCGGTCTTGCGCGGCGAGAGCTATGTCCCGCCGCATCTTGCCGCCCGCATCCTGTCGACGATGCGGCGGCGGACGCCCGCCGCCACGCCGCCCGCCGACCCGATGGCGCGGCTGACCGAGCGCGAGGAGGAAATCCTCACGCTCGTCGCCAGCGGTCTCAGCAACAAGGCGGTGGCCTTGCGGCTGGACCTCCAGGAGAAGACGGTGAAGCATCACGTCACCAGCATTCTCGCTAAGCTGAACGTCCGCAACCGCACCCAAGCGGCGATCCTCGCGCAGAGCCGCGTGTCCAGCGGTTGAGCCGGGCGTTCACTGCAGAAGGTCGGAGATCCTGGCGCGATCCTCCGCCGTCGCCCGTCGTTCCACGACGGTTCGGCCCCTCTGGTCTTTCATTTCGAAGCGGCCGTTCTCGATCTCGAGCTTGAAACCGTCCTCGGTTCTGGCCTCGACGTCGTCGACATTGCCGAGTCTGCTGGCGGCGCGATCGTCGCGCTGGGCACGGCTGCCCTTGCGTTGGCCGCCATGGTCGTCATTGGCGTCGTTGTCGTCATCGTTCCGTTCGCTTTCACGACCGCCTCTGGCCTCCCCGCCGCGGCCGCGCGATCCGGCTCCACTGGACCCGTTGTCGTCGCCACCACTGCGGGCCTCGCCACCACGACCGCGTCCGCCATTGCCGGATCCGTTGCTGTCGGAACCGTTGTCGTCGCCGCCGCCACGGGCTTCGCCGCCCCGGCCGCTGCTGCCGTTGCCGTCGGATCCGTTGTCATCGCCACCGCCGCGGGATTCACCGCCCCGGCTACCGCCGTCCTTGCCGGATCCGCCGTTGCCCGAACCGCCGCCGCGGTTGCCGCCTCCGCCGCCAGAGCCACCGGAGTTGCCGCCGGAATCCCCGCCGGAACCACCATCCTTCGCCGCGGCCGTTGCGGCATGGAACCCGGTACTCAGCGACAGGGCCAAGGGCGACGCGGCAACGGCGAGGGCCAGCGCGGCGGTCGCAAACGTGCGGCGGATGCAATTCATCTTTGTCATGAATCGTCTCCTCGTTGTCCGGCGGCCCGTTCGGCCGTTCCAGTGAGGAGAGGATGACCAGCCGGCATCGTCCGCGATAGCGTCCCCGGACCAATGCCGCCCGCGCCCGGACCAATGACCGACGGGCTCGGTCGCCGGCCAGGGGGTGTACCAGGCGTTGGCTCCAAGGTGCGTCATGGAATGCGGAAGGCCGAGCGTCCCTTGACCTTCGCTCGCCCGGATGTCGCCTTTCCGCGCGTCGCGGGCAGGGGCGCTCTCTGGATGAGTTCGCGCCGGACGCACTCTATGAACACCCGCCCGGATATCGCTTATTTCGGCTTCGACAGGGACGCCTTGGACTTCTGCGCGTGGTTGAGATCGATCACGACGCGCGTCCGCCCGGGCTTGGATGCCTTGATCTGCGTGATCCCGAGCCCGGCGGCGAACAGCGCCTGCCAGCCCGACCGCCGCAGGGAGGGAGGCGGCAGTTTGGCGGTAAGACCCCGCGCGGCCAGCTTTCGGCATGCCGTCGCAAACGACATGTCGTCGGCGATCGGCAAGACGCCCAGCGGCTTCTTCGCGGCCGACCAGTCCTCGGCAGAATGTCCGGTGATCCAGATGACATAATCCTGTGTCTCACCGGGCAGCACCGTCCCGCCCTTGCGCCAGGCGGTCACGCGACCGGGGCCGGCGTTATAGGCGGCGGCGGCAAGGCCGAGGCTTCCGAAGCGCCTCCGCAACTCGGTCAGGTATTTCGCGGACTCGGCAAGGGCCCGCGTCGAGTCGAACGGATCCAAGCCGCGCTCCGAGGCTGTCCCCGGCATGAACTGCGCGATGCCCTGCGCGCCGCGCGGGCTGACGGCTTTCGGGTTGAACAGGCTTTCCCGCCAGATCAGGCGGGCGAAGAAGGAGGCGGGCAAGCCGTTGCGGGCCGCCTCGTCTTCGATCGAGCGGCAGGTTTCCCGGCCAAAATTCGCGGCCGTTTGAGCAGGAGGCTTCTCCTCCCCCTCGGCAGCTGAGGCGCCGTTGGCGGGGAGAAGGGTCACGCATGCGAGGAGGGCGATGAGCGTTGGTCGAAACATGCTTCCCCTGTATGCCAGAACAAGTGCCATATTGCGGCATCCGTTATGCTGAAAACCGGATCCGCCTGCTTTGTTTAAGCTTCGACGCTGGTATGACCGTTGCGGCACCTCGGATCTCGAGGAGCCACCTCAGGCCGAACATTTTGTCCGCCTGGCCCAGGAAACTGTCGTCGTCCGCCGGAGCCGGACGAGGCCCATGCTGCCCGCCCCGCGCCAGCCGCCGATGGCCTCGAGACGCTGTCGCTGGCACGGGTTCTCGGGCCTCTCGTTCGGCGAGGTGGCTTGGAGGGGCTGGAGCACGTTCACCAGAAACTCGGTGCGCGCTCCGGCGTATCCTCCAGCGAATGCGCCACGAAGGTGAGGACCTTGCGCAGGTTCTCCCGGGTGATCGGCCCGCCGAGGCAGAGGCGCACGGTCTCCGGCGGCGGCGCGCTGTCGGCGACGAAGACGTCGCTCGCGACAACGCCGATGCCCGTGCCGCGCATCTGCCCGATGAAGGCGGAGCGGGTCCACCCGGCGGGGAGGGGCATCCAGATGTTGAAGGCGAGCGGGTCGCCGCGGAACGAGCCTTCGTCGAGGATTTCCCGCGCCATGCGCTGGCGGGCGCGCGCCTCGTCGCGGACGAAGGAAAGGATCGCGTCGGCCGTCCCGTCCTCGATCCACCGCGTGGCGATCGCCGCGGTGATCGGCGATGCCATGACGTTGGCGGCGGCCATCGCCGCCATGAAGGGCCAGGCGGACCGCGCATCGGGCGCAACGACATAGGCGACGCGCAGCCCGGCGCCGATGCATTTGGCGAGCCCCGCGACGTGCCAGGTGAGGTCGGGCGCGATCGCGGCAAAGGGTGGCTCGCCGTGATCGGGGATGAAGCCGTAGGCGTCATCCTCGATGATCGGCACGCCGAACTCGCGCGCGACATTGGCGATCTCCGCACGGCGGGCGGCGGGGATGGTCAGCGTCGTCGGGTTGTGAAGGGTGGGGTTCAGGTAGAGAGCTTTCGGCTCCAACGTCCGGCAAGCGGCGCGGAAGGCCGCCGGAAGAATGCCGTCCCGGTCCATCGCGATGCCGACGAGACGCAGGTCCTTCTGCGCGGCGATCGCCCGGATGCCGGGATAGGTGATGGCCTCGCAGAGGACGATGTCGCCTCCCGAGCAGAGCAGGCGGAGAATGCCAAGCAGCGCCGCATGGGCGCCGGGCGTCACGAACAGGCGCTCCTGCGTCGGGACCAAGGCCCGCCGTCCCAGCCAGTTCGATGCCGCGTCCCTGTCGCTCGGCGCGCCGCCAAAACCCTGGTAGCGCAGCAGCGCCTTCATGTTGCCGGCGACGACGGAGAAGCCCGCCTCCATTCTCGCCAGCAAAGCGGGGCTGTCCGGCTCGGGCGGCAGGTTCATGTTGAAGTCGGTGCGGGAGGAGGACGGCGGCCGGGCGAAGGACGTGGCGGCCGGGCGGTCCCGCTTCAGGCGCTCGGCCGCATCGGCGGCGATGAAGCTGCCGCGCCCGACCCGGCTGACCAGCAGCCCGCGCTTCTGTGCTTCGACATAGCCGCGGGCGACCGTCGTGAAGTCGATCCCGAGGCGCTCGGCGAGGCGGCGCTGCGGCGGCAGGCGGTCCCCCGCCACCAGCATGCCGCCCATGATGTCCGCCGCCATGCTGTCCGCCAAAGCGAGGTAACGCGGCTTGTCGCTTAGCGAGAGGTCGGGCTTCCAGTCCTGCATGGTGATCCTGACGTCGACGGGGGACCCATCCAGTAGATTGACCATACATTGACTGTATCGGGAAGCTTTTCAAAACAGCACAATGTCTTGCGTCGCAATGGTCCAAACTGCCCGAAAAGATGCAGAAGGCTGCCTATATTGATGACAGTCGCTGCCCAAAGCGCCAATTGGTCGCGCTGACTGAGTTCTATTGATCGCAAAATTGACTGCATCAATCGATCCGCGTTGACCGGATCGCCTGATGGCACCGATCCTTCTCTCGCCGCCAGTCGGCCGCGCCCGCTACCCGCATCCGTCACGAGGAAGGACAGTCATGCCCGTCGTTCAAAAAGAGCCGCATCAGAAGGGTGATTATCTCGTCGACTACGAGGAGAAGGTCTTCGAGGACGTGAAGGCCGATCCGGGCGAGCGCGCGCTCGTCACCTTCCACACCGTGGCGTTCGAGGGCTCGATCGGCTTCGTCAACCTGCTCCAGGCCACCCGCCTCTTGCGCAAGGGTTTCGAGACCAGCGTGCTGCTCTACGGGCCGGGCGTCACCCTAGGGCTTCTGCGCGGATTCCCGAAACTCGGCGACGAGGCCTTTCCAGGCCACCAGAACATGAACAACCAGCTCGTCAAGTTCATGGAGGAGGGCGGCAAGGTCTATGCCTGCCGCTTCGCCCTGCAGGCGCTCTACGGCCATGGCGAGGGCTCGCTCATCCCCGGCATCCGCCCGATCGCGCCGCAGGACGTGCTGGACCTGATCCTGCTGCACCGCAAGGACGCCTTCATGATGCACACCTGGACGGTCTGAGACCGCGGGAAGGAAGGGACTGGCCATGAAGGAGAAGCAGCTGGTCAGGGTCGCCGCGGTGCAGATCGCGCCGGACCTCGCCTCCCGCGAGGGCACGGTCGAACGTGTCCTCAACGCCATCGCGGAGGCGGCGGGCAAGGGCGCGAAACTCGTCGTCTTTCCCGAGACCTTCGTGCCTTGGTACCCCTACTTCTCCTTCTGCCACCCGCCGATGGCGACGGGGGCGGAGCACCTCCGCCTCTACGAGAACGCGGTCGCCATTCCGAGCCCGGCGACGGCGGCGGTCGCCGCGACGGCCCGTCGCCATGGCGTCGTGGTGGCGCTGGGCGTCAACGAGCGTGACCACGGCACGCTCTACAACACGCAGATCGTGTTCGACGCGGACGGGAGCATTGTCCTCAAGCGCCGCAAGATCACGCCGACCTTCCACGAGCGGATGATCTGGGGGCAAGGCGACGGCTCGGGCCTCACCGTGGTCGACACCGCCGTCGGGCGCGTCGGGGCGCTCGCTTGCTGGGAGCACTACAACCCGCTCGCCCGCTACGCGCTGATGGCCCAGCACGAGGAGATCCACGTCGCGCAGTTTCCGGGCTCGCTCGTCGGGCCGATCTTCGCCGACCAGATCGAGGTGACGATCCGCCACCACGCGCTGGAGTCCGGCTGCTTCGTGGTCAACGCCACGGGCTGGCTGACCGAAGAGCAGATCGCCGAGATCCAGCCCGACGAGAAGCTGCAGCGCGGGCTGCGCGGCGGCTGCATGACGGCGATCATCTCGCCCGAGGGCGCCCATCTCGTGCCGCCGCTGACGACGGGCGAGGGCATCCTCGTCGCCGACCTCGACATGGGCCTCATCATCAAGCGCAAGCGGATGATGGATTCGGTCGGCCACTACGCCCGTCCGGAACTCCTGTCGCTCGTCCTCGACAACCGCCGCCAGGCGCCGATGCGCGCTGCCGCCGATCCCGCCGCCCTTTCCTTCGGAGACGAAAGCGATGATGCCGATGCTGCCGACCGCGATGGACACAGCGGAACTGATCAACGAGTTGCAGTCCTTCGGCGCCCGCCTCGTTGATCCCAGGGCCGGCGCCGATTCCCGCCGGGGCGGGGCAGGGCCGTCCGACCACAAGGCGATGACCATCGACGGGATGACCGTCATGGTCCCCGTCCACACCGCACCGGCCTTCGAAAGCCCCTATCTCGTCGAGAAGCCAGACGCCTTCGGCCGCAGCCGGGTGCTCCGCGAGGGCCTGCCGATCGGCGACATCTCCTTCCCGCTCCGCCCGAAATTCTACGATCTGTCGACGGCGGACGGCATTCCCTATTCCAAGATCGCGGTGCTGCATGGACGCGACGTCCTGGCGACGACTGTCCTCCAGACCTGCATCCGCTACCAGAGCCGCACCAAGACCTGCCAGTTCTGCGCCATCGGCCAGTCGCTGGCGGCGGGGCGGACGATCGAGCGCAAGACGCCGGCGCAGCTCGGCGAGGTCGCGAAAGCCGCCGTCGAACTCGACGGGGTCAAGCACATGGTGATGACCACCGGCACGCCGCCCGGCAGCGATCGGGGCGCCGCGATCCTCTGCGAGAGCGCGGCCGGCGTGAAGGCCGCGGTCAACCTCCCCATCCAGGTGCAGTGCGAGCCGCCGGACGAGGACGCCTGGTTCGAGCGGATGCGCGTGAGCGGCGCCGATGCGCTCGGCATGCATCTCGAATCGGTGACCGAGGCGGTGCGCCACCGCATCATGCCCGGCAAGGCGCAGGTCTCGGTCGAGCGCTATTTTTCCGCCTTCGAGGCCGCGGTGCCGGTGTTCGGGCGCGGCCAGGTCTCGACCTATATCCTCGCCGGGCTCGGCGACAGTGAAGCCGAGATCCTTTCGGTGTGCGAGCGGCTGGTGGCGATCGGCGTCTACCCCTTCGTGGTGCCGTTCGTGCCGATCTCCGGCACCCCGATGGAAAGCCATCCGACACCCGATCCCGCCTTCATGCACGCAATCCTGCGCCCGCTGGCGAGGATGCTGGTCGACGGTGGGCTGAAGTCGGTCGACGTCAAGGCCGGTTGCGCCAAGTGCGGCGCGTGCTCGGCGCTCTCCACCTACGAGCGTGGCGAAGCCGATGTGAAGGGGTGCGCGGCATGATGTTTGATCCCGTCCGCTCCTTCGTCGCCCCCGGTTTCCAGATCAAGCACGCTGTCGATCCCTGGGAGAAGAAGGGGGCGGCCGCGCTCCGCCGCGCCGTCTTCTGCCGCGAGCAGGGCCTTTTCGAACAAGACGGCCGCGACGCGATCGACGATGTGGCGATCCCGATCGTCGCGCTGGCGCTTTGGGGCGTCTATGCCGATGCCGTGGTCGGGACGGTGCGCATCCACGAGGAGGCGCCCGGCCTCTGGTGGGGATCGCGCCTCGCGGTCTGCGAGCACCACCGCAAGGTCGGCGCGCTCGGCACGGCGCTGATCAAGCTCGCGGTCTCTTCCGCCCATGCGCGCGGCTGCACGCGCTTCCTCGCCCATGTGCAGAGCCAGAACGTCCTCCTCTTCCGCCGCCTGCACTGGGAGACCGTCGAGGAAGTCGAACTGCACGGGCGCCTGCATCACCGCATGGAGGCCGACCTTTCCTGCTACCCGCCATTCCACACCCCGGAGACCGGGTTCATGGCGCTGAGGGCTGCTGCGTGAGCGGCGCACTCGACCTTGCGGCGCTGGCGAAAGTCCTGCGCAGCAGCGCGGGGCTCACGGCCAAGGGCGACATTACCGAGGCGACTAGCCGGCTCGGCCTATCCGCCGCGGGAGCCGTGCCGGTCGGCGACGACTGCGCCGCCATCCCCGACGGCGAGGGCTGGCAACTTCTCGCCATTGAGGGGTTCATGAACGAGTTCGTCGCCCGCGACCCCTGGTTCGCCGGATGGTGCGGCGTGATGGTCAACATTTCCGACGTCGCCGCCATGGGTGGACGGGCCGTGGCCGTGGTCGATGCTCTCTGGGCGGCGGGCGATGCGGGGGCCGAGGCCATCATGGCCGGCCTTCGGGCGGCGTCGGAGCGCTATGGCGTCCCCATCGTCGGCGGACATACCAACCTCAAGACTGACCGCGCCCAGCTTTCCGTCGCGATCCTCGGGCGGGCGAAGCGCCTGCTGACGAGTTTCGACGCGCGGCCCGGCGACGTTCTGGTGGCGGCGATCGACCTGCGCGGGCGCTACCGCGAGCCCTTCTCCAATTTCGAGGCGGCGACGGACGCCCCGGGCGAGCGGCTGCGTGGCGATCTGGAACTCCTGCCGCGCATCGCCGAGAGCGGTCTGGCGAGGGCGGCCAAGGACATCAGCCAGGGCGGCATCGTCGGGACCGCGGCCATGTTCGCCGAGTGCTCGAAGGTCGCGATCACGATCGACGTCGGCGCGGTGCCGAAGCCCGACGGCGTGCCGCTGGAGCGGTGGCTGCTGACCTTCCCGAGTTACGGCTACCTTCTCTCGGTATCTCCGCCCAACGTCGCGGCCGTGCTCGGCCTGTTCGCCGAGCGCCAGATCGCCGCCAGCGAAATCGGCGTCGTTTCGGCGGGCGATGCAGTCTCGATCCGGGATGGGGAACGGGTGGAGGTCATCCGTAATCTCGGCGCCGAACCCCTGATCTTGCCGACGGAACTGGGTGTTGCGGCATGAGGGCTGTGGCGTCTCCCTCCGGTTCAAGCTTGCGGTCCTTTGCAGAGCGCGAGGCTGTCCCTCGCAACCGCGCACCCGGCGTAGGTGCCGAGCGCCCTCGCGCAGACGGGCCCGGAGGCATCCATGCCTGAGGTCCGCTTCACCATCCGCTGGCCCGACGGACAGTCCGAGGACTGCTACTCGCCCTCGTCGGTGATCAAGGAGCACTTGCAGCCCGGCCGTGCCTACCCGCTCGCCGAGTTCCGCGATCGAACCCGCACGGCCCTGTTGATCGCCAGCGACCGCGTCCGGGCGAAGTACGGTTTTCCCTGCTCCCAGGCCCTCGGACAGATCGAGCGCATCGAAGCCCGGTGCTGGACCTTCGCCGACACCGCCGACGCCGCCGTCGGCGTCCTCTCTTTTCAGGAGTAGTTCATGGCCGGATCGCTTCCTCCCTCGATCCCCGTCGCCATCGTGGGCGGCGGCCAGGCGGGCCTCTCCCTCAGCCACCACCTGACGTCCCGCGGCATAGGGCATCTCGTCTTCGAGAAGTCGACGGCGATGCACGTCTGGGCCGACCGGCGCTGGGACAATTTCTGCCTGGTGACGCCGAACTGGCAGTGCGACTTGCCGGGCCACGCCTATGACGGCCCGGACCCCGACGGGTTCATGACCAAGCCCGAGATCCTCGACTACCTCGCGGCCTTCCGCGCGAAGGTGGACGCGCCGCTCCGCGAGGGGACGGCCGTCACCCGGATCGTGCCGCAGCCGGGGGGCGGGTTTCTCGTCGAAACGTCAGCCGGCTCGCTCCACGCCGATCAGGTCGTTGCGGCGTCCGGAGGGTACACGGTGCCGATCATGCCGGCCTATGCCAGGGACCTGCCGGCTTCGATCGTCCAGATTCACTCGGAACAGTACCGCAATGCCCAGCAGCTGCCGGACGGCCCGGTGCTCGTCGTCGGCTCCGGCCAATCCGGCGCGCAGATCGCCGAGGACCTGCATCTGGAGGGGCGGCGCGTGCATCTCGCCGTCGGCAATGCACCCCGCTGCGCGCGCTTCTACCGCGGCCGGGACGTCGTCACCTGGCTCGCCGATATGAACTACTACGACATCCCCGTCGAGGAGCACCCCTTGCGCGAAGGCGTGCGCGACAACACCAACCACTACGTCACCGGTCGCGACGGCGGCCGCGACATCGACCTCCGGCGCTTTGCCCTAGAGGGCATGCGGCTCTACGGCCATCTCGAAGGCTTCGCGCAAGGGTGCCTGCAGTTTCAGCCGACCGTCGCGGCGAGCCTCGACGAGGCCGATCGCACCTACAACCGCATCAACGCCTCGATCGACCGCTTCATCCTGGAGCAGGGCCTGGAAGCGCCCCCGGCCTCGGTCTACGCGCCGGTCTGGCAGCCTGAGGGCGAGACGACATCACTCGACCTCGTGGCAGAGGGGATCGCCGCCGTGGTCTGGTGCATCGGTTTCCGCCCCGACTTCGGCTGGCTGGAAGCGCCGGTCTTCGACGACCAGGGCCATCCGAAGCACCGGCGCGGCGTGACGGACGTCGACGGCCTCTATTTCCTCGGCCTGCCCTGGCTCCACACCTGGGGCTCGGGCCGGTTCTCCAGCGTCGGCAGGGACGCTGCCTATCTGGCGGACGCCATTGAGGGTGCCCTCAAAACGCGACAGGCCCCGCGCCGTCTCGCCGCCGCGGTTTGACGCCGATGAACGCGACGGCCGTCGAGGCGTGATCGCCGACGGCGGATATTGCCGCCGCCGTCCGTCTTCCGCCACCCGAGATAAACGTGCTTCTCGGGATGCAGCAACTCTCCGGCGTCGGTTCGTTTGAGAACGGCTCCCACGGGAACAGGTGGCGGACCCGTTCGAGCTGGGCACGCTGAGGGCGGCGGTGTCCGCTCAATCGCCGCATGAGCTTGTTATCGGGACGCCACGACCGGGAGCCAGATCCAGAGGGCGACGAGCGTTGCGAACAGCACCGGCGGCGTGAGGACGAGACCGACCTTCATGTACTGGCCCCAGGTGATCGTCTGCCCTTTGCCAGCGAGAACGTGCAGCCAGAGCAGTGTTGCGAGCGAGCCGATCGGCGTGAATTTCGGGCCGAGGTCGTTGCCGATGACGTTGGCGTAGACCATGAGGTCTCGGGTGACGGGGTCGAGGGCGGCGCGGTCGATGGCGAGCGCCCCGACGAGGGTGGCGGGCATGTTGTTCATGACGGAAGCCAGCACCGCGACGACGAACCCCGTGCCGACGGTGGCAACGAATGTCCCTTGCGCGCCGAGCCAGACGAGGATGCCGGCAGCGATGTCGGTGAGGCCGGCATTTCCGAGGCCGTAGACCACCAGATACATGCCGACCGAGAACAGGACGATCTGCCAGGGCGCCTCGCGGAGGACTTTGGCGAGCGGCACCACGGCGCCGCGCCGGCCAGAGAACCAGCGTCCGGCGATGGCGAGGAGGACGAGGGCCGCAGCGCCTGTGACGAAGGCGATGGGAACGCCGAGCGGGCCGGTGACGAAGTAGGCGACAAGCAGAAGGCCGAGGAGCGGGAAGGCCGCGCGGAAGACGGCGGGGTCCTTGATAGCGCTGGCCGGTGCCTCAAGCTCGCCCAGCGGATAGGTGGCCGGGATGTCCTTGCGAAAGTATCCCCAGAGGACAGCCAGCGTCGCCGCGAGCGCCACGACGTCGACGGGCACCATGACCGCGGCATAGCGGCCGAAGGAGATGTCGAAGTAGTTGGCGGTGACGATGTTGACGAGGTTGGAGATCACCAGCGGCAGGCTTGTCGTGTCCGCGACGAAGCCGCAGGCGACGATGAAGGCGAGGGCGCCGGCGGGCGGAAAGTTGAGACGGAGGAGGATCGCCAGCACGATCGGGGTCAGCAGCAGTGCCGCGCCGTCATTGGCGAAGAAGGCGGCGATCACCGCGCCAAGGACGATGACGAGCGGGAAGAGCTTGCGCCCGTTGCCGCCTCCCCAGCGGGCGACGTGCAGCGCTGCCCAGGCGAAGAATCCGGCCTCGTCGAGGATCAGCGAGATGACGATAAGCGCGACGAAGGTGAAGGTCGCGTCCCAGACGATGTCCCAGACCACGCCGACATCGGCCCAGCCGACGACGCCCGTCAGCAGGGCGAGCAAGGCGCCGCCGAGCGCCGACCAGCCGATGCCGAGCCCCCTGGGCTGCCAGATCACGAGAACCAGGGTGGCGACAAAGATCGCGAAGGCGAGCATGGGCGGTTTCCAGGCAGGAGAATGCCGGTCGAGGGACGGGGCAGAGCGTCCTGTCCCGGGACCGGCGGGCGGATGGGCCGGGCGCTTCGGCGCCCGGCAGCGTCAGATCGAGGCCTGGTTCACCCGCTTCATCAGCGCTTCCGCGCTCTCGACCCGCTCGGAATAGCGGTCGGTGAGGTAGGCGGAGCGGCCGCGCGTCATCACGGTGAACTTTGCCAGCTCCTCGCAGACGTCGACGATGCGGTCGTAGAGGCCTGAAGGCTTCATGCGCCCGGCCTCGTCGAACTCGAGGAAGGCTTTCGGCACGGAGGACTGGTTGGGGATGGTGATCATCCGCATCCAGCGGCCGAGGACGCGCATCTGGTTGACGGCGTTGAAGCTTTGCGAGCCGCCGGAGACCTGCATCAACGCCAGCGTCTTGCCTTGCGTCGGGCGCCTCGCGCCGTCGCTAAGCGGGATCCAGTCGATCTGCGCCTTCAGGATCGCCGTCATCGCGCCGTGCCGCTCAGGGCTCACCCACACCATGCCCTCCGACCAGTCGGCGAGGTCGCGCAGCTCGCGCACCTTCGGGTGGTCGGGCTCTGCGCCGTCCGGCAGCGGCAAGCCGCGCGGATCGAAGCTCTGGACCTCGCAGCCGAACCAGCGCAGGAGCCGGGCGGCTTCCTCCGAGACCAGCCGCGAGTAGGAGCGCGCGCGGAGCGAGCCGTGGAGGACGAGAATGCGGGGTGCATGCGCCGGCGCGCCGGGGCCGGCCAGCGCCGCCACGTCGATCGGGCGGAGCTGATCGAGCGCGACGTTGGGAAGGTCCATCGAGAGCGGGTCGGTCACGCCGCCGGTCCCGGGGCGGTACCGACTGATGTCACGGCCTCACCGTCCTCCTTGGTGAAGGACGCAACGGGGTTGTCGAGGAGCGGCAGCACCTTCTCGGACGGGCGGCAGAGCGCGACGCCCTTGTCGGTGACGACGATCGGGCGGTTGATCAGGATCGGATGCGCCATCATGGCGTCCAGCAGTTCCTCGTCGGAGAGATGCGGGTCGTCGAGGCCGAGCTCGGCATAGGGCGTGCCCTTCTCGCGCAGGAGGTCGCGCGGCTTCATGCCCATGACGTCGAGGAGTTCGATCAGCGTCTCCCGGCTCGGCGGCGTCTTCAGATACTCGATGATCCTCGGCTCCTCGCCGGACTGGCGGATCATCTCCAGCGTGTTGCGGGACGTGCCGCAGGCGGGGTTGTGGTAGATCGTGACGGTCATCATGTTCTCTCAGGCAACGTCGGACGGGCGGAACGAGGCGCCTTCGAGCTGCCCGATCTCGCGGACTTTCACGGCGAGCCGGGTGCGCTCAAGGCTTTCGATCGGCAAGGCGGTGAAGACCGAAATCCGGTTCTTCAGGTAGCGGAAGGCGGTGGTGAAGGCGGCGCGCTGCCAGATCTCGCCGCGGCTCTCCTGGCTCGGATCCTCGATGCCCCAATGCGCGGTCATCGGCTGCCCCGGCCAGACCGGGCAGGCTTCGCCGGCGGCCTGATCGCAGACGGTGAACACGAAATCCATGATCGGCGCCTGCGGGGTCGCGAACTCGTCCCATGCCTTCGAGCGCATGCCGTCGGTCGGGTATCCGAACTCCTCCAGCACGCTCAAGGCCATCGGGTTGACCTCGCCCTTGGGACGGCTTCCCGCGGAGAAGGCGACGAACCGGTTGCCGCCCTCCTTGCGCAGGATGCTCTCGGCCAGGATCGAGCGGGCGGAGTTGCCCGTGCAGAGGAACAGGACGTTGAAAGGGGTGCCTTGGGTCACGTGCAGGTCTCCAGGGAACAGGAAGGGGAGGTGAGCGTGGTCAGGTCGCCGCAGATCTCAGGCTTGCCGTCGCAGCAATCCTCGGTGAGGAAGCCGAGGAGCTGGCGCATGTCATTGTAGCTGGCGGCGTAGAGGATGCGGCGCCCATCCCGGCGCGAGGCGATGAGCCCCGAGCGTTCAAGCGTCGCTAGGTGGAAGCTCATCCGCGTCGGGGCAATGGCGAGCCGCTCGGCGATCTCGCCGGACGGAACGCCGTTCGGCCCCGCCCGGACGAGCATGCGGAAAGCGGCGAGCCGGTCGGCATGGGCAAGGGCGGAAAGGGCGGCAACGGCGCGGTCATCATTCATGTCTGCTATTATGCAAACATCCTTGTAGAGTTCAAGCGCGTGCCGACTTATGTCCGCCGGGTATGGCGTTTAGCCGTTCATTTCTGTTGCGTCTGCGATAGGCGTCGTCGCTGGGTTCGGCATGCCGTTGATGAGGACCTCGAAGGCCGTCCGGCTGACCGGCTTGGAGTACAGATAGCCTTGCCCTTCGCGACAGCCGATCGCTTGAAGCACTTCGGCCTGCTCCAGCGTCTCGATTCCCTCGGCAATGACCCGGATATCGAGACCCTCTCCAAGCGTGATGACGGATTTGAGGACAGCGATCGACGGCGGGCTCTCCGGGGCGTCCGTCACGAAGCTCCGGTCGATCTTGATCTTCGAGATCGGGAAGCGCCGGAGGTAGCCGAGGGACGAATAGCCGGTGCCGTAGTCGTCTAGGGCAAAGCTGATGCCAAGGGCCGTCAGAGCCGCGAAGGCCTCCTGCAGGCCGCTGCTCTCCGAGACGAAGGCGGACTCGGTGATCTCCAGTTCGAGCCGTCTGGCCGGAAGGCCCGACAGCGCCAAGGCACGTGTCACCGCCGCCACGAGATCGCCGGCTTCAAACTGAATCGGCGACACGTTGACCGCTACCTTCACGCTATCGGGCCAGCCTGTAGCAGCAAGGCAGGCTGTTTCGAGGACGAAGGTGCCGAGCCGGTGGATGTACCCCATTTCCTCGGCGACCGGGATGAAGGCGATGGGCGAGATGTAACCGCGCACCGGATGCCGCCAGCGCACGAGCGCTTCCGCGCCAATGATCCTGGCATTCTCGATCAGCACTTGCGGTTGATAGACGACCTCGAACTCGCCCTTGTCCAAGGCGTTCTCGATATCGCGTTCGAGCGTGAGACGGGCAAGGCGGTCGACCTCCATGCCGCTGTCGAAGACGGCGATCCGCTCGCTGGCCAGTGACTTCGCTCGGTAGAGCGCAATGTCGACCTGGCGCATCATGTCGGTCCCATCCACGGAATGATGCTGCCACCAGCCGATGCCGACGCTGGAGCCGACCGAGATGCGGTGCCCCCTAATGAGGTAAGGCTCGCGGATGGCGGCGAGCAGGCGCTGGGCGGCCTCGACGGCTGTCGCGACGTCGGCGCACCGCAACAGGATCGCGAACTCGTCTCCCCCGATCCGCGCTACAAGGGCCTCCGGTCCGACCACGCGGCGGGCACGCCGTGCCGTCTCGACCAGCACCGCATCGCCGGTCCCGTGGCCCAGGGCATCGTTGACGGCCTTGAACCGATCAAGATCGAACGCCATCAGCGCGACGCCGTCCGGACGTTCCGCGTCGCCCAGGTCCGAGATTGCGCCTTCGAGGGCGCGGCGATTGGCGAGTCCCGTCAGCATATCGTGCAGCGCCTGGTGCCGCAGCCGCTGCTGCGCACGCTCGCGGTCGGTAACGTCGCGGAGCGTCAGGCAAAGATGCAGGACATCGTCCGCGGCGGCATCCTCGTGCGCGGTCACTCCTCTCATCCAGAAGGGCGCAATCGAATATTCGATCACGCGCTCTTCCTCCCCGGCATCGAGCGTCAGATGCCGCAATGTCCGGTCGGCATGGGCAGCTCTTGTCGATCCGATCCGGGCAGCTTCGCTGAGCGCCTCGCTCAGTGCAGGCGGCAGGTCGCCCAGAAGCGCGATCGGGACCGGACTGCGCAGAAGGGTCGCCGCCTCGACATTACTGCGCGCGATCCGGCCATCGCCATCGACGATGACGATACCGTCGAAGCTTTCGTCGACGACATGCTCGAGCATGCCCTCTGAGTTCGATGCGTGGAGCCGGGCGAGCCAGACCCGGAGCCGGCCAAGGTTGAACTCGCGCAGGAGCGTCAGGATCATCAGGCCAAGGCCGAGGCCGTGAAGGCTCGCCGTTTGCAGCGCCACGGTCCCGTATCGCTGGAGGAGGAAGGCACCGCCTTCCAGCAACACCATCGCGGCGATCAGGGCGAAGACGGCGCGCCTTGCCGGAACGCATGCGATGGCGGCAAGGGCGAGGATCCCGATGATTGCCAGCGCTGCGATGGGCACGGGCCTCTCGGTGATCTCCCGCTTCTGGATCAGCGTCTCGGCCGCCAGCGCGTGAACGAGCGATCCCGAAACCGTCCCGAAGACGGGCACGGTGAACAGGTCGCGCAACTCGGCGGCGCTGGCGCCGACGATCAGCGTCTTGCCGGCGAGAGCTTCTGGCGCCACGCGGCGGTGGAGAAGGTCGACAAACGAAATGCGCGGTATCTGAGAGGCGGCGATGCTGTAGTCGATGCCGAAAGTGCCGGTCTGGGTCTCACGGCCGGCGACAACCGACGCCAGCGAGGACAGGGTTTCTCCCGCAATGTCTGTCGCAAACGGCACGCGCCGCAGCCGCCCGTCGGGGTCGATGGCGACGTCGACACCGACGGGCCACGACGCCTGGAGCAGCGAGTCGATCGGCATGGCCGCGTGAAGCGTCGCGGCGCCCGTCGTCTCGGGCTGCGCGAAGGCGGCGAGGTAGGTTTCTATCCCCGCATTGGCGAGCGCGTCACCGAAAGCCTGATCTTCCGTCGCCGTCGAGGACGATGAGAAATCGATGTCGAAGGCCACGCGCTCGGCCCGCGCTGCCGCAGCCGATGCGAGCATTTCGCCGTAGAGGTGTCTCGGCCATGGCCAGATCCCGACGTCGGAAAGGCTCTTTGCATCGATATCGACGAGGACGATGCTGCCGCTGGGCGAGCGGCTGTGCGCCGAAAAACGCAGTTCCGACAGGCGGTTGTCGAGCGCATCGAAGAGCCCGGTCGCCTGCGCCACGGAAAGGCCCAGCGCCAGCAACCCGAACAGCCCCATTTTCCGAAACGCGCGGAAAAGCGCCGGCCGAGGTTTGCTGGCCGACGTCAGTTGATCCCTGGACATACCAGCGGTCCCGTCCGTCAGTGCTTACCCTTGCCGTTGCCGCTGCCACCAGCGTTTCCGTTGCCGCCGGCGTTGCCGTTGGCGTCGGCATTGCTGTTGCCGCCGGCATTGCTGTTGCCGCCGGCATTGCCGTTGCCGCCGGCATTGCTGTTGCCGCCGGCATTGCCGTTGCCGGCGGCATTGCCGTTGCCGCCGGCATTGCCGTTGCCGCCGGCGTTGCCGTTGCCGCCGGCGTTGCCGTTGCCGCCGGCATTGCCGTTGCCGGCGGTATTGCCGTTGCCGCCGGCATTGCCGTTGCCGCCGGCGTTACCGTTGGCGTCGGCATTGCCGTTGCCGCCGGCGTTACCGTTGGCGTCGGCATTGCCGTTGCCGCCGGCGTTGCCGTTGCCGCCGGCATTGTCTTTGCCACCGTTTCCGTCACCCTTGTCGCTGTCGCCAGGTTCGTTGCCGTTTCCTTTGCTCTTGCCAGCGTCACCGGCGCTACCGCCCGGTCCGTTGCCGCTCTCTTTACCCTTGTCGCCACCTGGGTTGCCCTTGTCGTCCTTTCCATCGTCACCGACGCTGCTGCCCGGTTCGCTGCCGTTCCCCTTGCCCTTGCCCTTGCCAGGGTTGCCCTTGCCGTCCTTCCCGTCGTCACCGACGCTGCCCGGTCCGTTGCCGTTCCCCTTGCCGTTGCCTTTGCCAGGCTTGCCGTTGCCGCCCTTGCCGTCGACGTTGATGCCGCCGCCAGGTCCATTGCCCGTCTCTTTGTCCTTGCCACCGCCAGGCTTGCCTTTGCCGCCCTTGCCGTCGTCACCAGTGTCGCCGCGAGGTGCGTTGCCGTTCCCCTTACCTTTGCCGCCGCCAGGGGTGCCCGTGCCGTCCTTCCCGTCGTTGCCGCCGCTGCTGCCGTTACCGTTGCCCTTGCCGCTTCGATCGCCATTGTCGCTTCCCCCGCGGTCGCTCCGGCCATCGCTGTTGCTGTTGTCGCCCGAACGCGCGGACGATGTCTGCGAGCCCCGGTTGTCAGAAGCGGCGGAAGGCGTCGTGGAACCCGCATCGCTTGTCCCGGGACCGGCGGTCGACGCACTGGCCTCGCCGACCCGGGCTTCGGCGCTGAATTCCTTCATGGTCATTCCCGCCGGCGCAACGGATGGCGAGGAAGGCGTGCCCGATGCTACCGCCGGCGCATTCACGCCGCCCGTGCTAAGGCCGCCCTTCGCGGAGGCAACGCTGGCGTTCTGCCCCGCGCCCACCGCGGCCGTCTGACCCGTCCGCAGATCGCTGACCTGAACAAGGCCACGGGTGACCCCGATGTTCGTCTTCGCCCTGGCAACGCTAACCGTGAACTTCGTGCCCTTCACGACGGCCGCCATGTAGGGCGTCTGCACCGTGAAGTGCGGCTGCTTCCGCTTCTCGATGTCGAACTCGATACTGCCGGCCTTCTGCCTGACCTCCGTCTTCGCGCTGAAGAAGGATTTGGGGACGACCGCTGCCACGCTGTTCGGCATCAAGGTCATCACATTGTTCTCGCTGACGAGACGCACGCGGCCGTTCGACCCCGTCGCAATGGTCAGACCCTCGGCGATCTTCATCTCCCGTTTGATCTCGAAGCGCTCTTTCGACTGCGAGATGGCATAGGCGGTGCCTGAGACGCGATCGACCAACCATTCTCTGGCCATCGCAACGCTGCCGCTGAAGGCCCAGCCAATGATCGTAAGAAGAAAGATGAATGTTTTCATCGTGTGTATCCGCCATTCCGAAGTCAGCGGAGACTATGATTGTCCAGCTAAGGACCACTTAATCAGAAGCGGACAAGTGATGTCGAAAGTGCATTTCCTGCGCGACTGGGCCTATGAGGAGCATTCGCGCGCGACACTCGCTCGAAGACAGGCCGGTGAATCAATGATGCCAGTGCTCGCAGTGCTCATGCCGGCAGAAAAGTTGCGAGAGCGTTCGTGAAGGAAGGCTCTGTCGTCTTGTCAGTTGGTCCGACAGCCGCCGAGGCTGGGTCGCAGAACCGCGGGCAGCCGATGGAACCGCCCCTCCGGAGACCCATTACTCAGCGGCCAATTGTTCGGCTCAGCGAGCATTTGGGCTGGGATAGCATGCCATGGTGACTTGGTTGCAGCTTGGCGACTTGCATGCCTGCGAGGGCGATGATTGGGACAGCCTGTCGACGTTCCAGCGTCTTGTCGCGGAGGCGAACGAAGGCTGTTCGGGGCGCATCGGCTTCGCGGTTCTGCCGGGTGACAACGCCAACCATGCGACGCGGGAGCAGTTCAAGCGCGTGGCGGAAGTCGCCGCCGGGCTGGCTTCGCCGCTATTCATCCTCCCGGGTGACCACGACTTCGAGGCAGGGCATCTCGACGACTTCCGCCAATACCTCGCGGCGCAGCCCCTGCCACGCATGGAAACGATCGGCGCCGCTCGCATTCTGCTCCTCGACATCGTCCGCGCCGGATCGGGCGGTCCGGATTTTCGTCTGGGACAGTCACAGTCTGCCTGGTTGAGGCGGCGGCTGGCGGAGGAAACCGATGCCCCGACCCTCGTCTTCATGCATGCCTTCCCCGAGGACCTGCACGAGGGCGGCGAGGCGGTGGCGACAGCCCTCGCAGAAGGCGGCGTTTCCTATGTTGGGACCGGGCATACCCACTACAACGACGTGTTGAACGACGGGCACGTCATCTATGGCGCGACCCGTTCGACCGGGGAAATCGAGGAGGGGCCGCCGGGTTTCACCGTCTCAGCGCTGGACGGCGATGTCGTCTCCTGGCGCTTTCGCGCGCTGGGATCCGGCTGGCCCTTCGTGCTCATCACCTCGCCCTCCGACATCCGGCTGGTCACGAAGGCGCAGTCGCGTACTCAGGTGCCCGACCGTTCCTTCGAGGTCCGCGCGGAAGTCTTCGGTGCTGGGCCCCGCACGCGGGTCACGGCAACGCTCGACGGCGGGGGAGAGCGGCAGCTGACGCCGGACGGGAGTGGCATCTGGTGCTGCCGCTTCGACGACGTCGCGGACGGACTGCGTGTCCTCGCCGTGACGGCGGTGTCGGAGGACGGCGCCAGCAATACCGACATCGTCGAGGTGCTGGTGCGCAATCCGCGAGAACGGCCGAAGCGCGGTCCGGCCACGGCTCTCGGGCACTCCGTGCACTCCGTCCGCTCCTGGCCGAGCCACGGCATTCCCGGTGGACGCCTTGGGCCGAACGCGAACGGCCGCAAGTGGTAGGCTAGCCGCGTCGGATCAGCCCGCTCGACCCAGTTGCAGAACGGCCGCTCTCCGGTCGTTCCAACATTGCGATCTTCGGCTGAGCCGACAGCGGTTTCCCCGCGCTCAGTTCCAGGGCTGGAAGAGGACTGCGCCGAGCGCGAGGAGAAGCGCCGGCGGCATGACGACGATGCCGATCTTCAGGAAGCTCCACGCGCCGAAGGACAGGCCCTCCCGGCGAAGCGCGGTCAGCCAGAGGATGGTCGCGAGCGACCCCGTGACCGAGAGGTTGGGGCCGATGTCGATGCCGACGAGGATCGCGTCGATGACCTTCTGAGGCAGGTCCGCGGCCGTCGTGAAGGCGCCGGCGAGGAGGCCGAGCGGCAGGTTGTTGGTAAGGTTCGTGCCGAAGGCGAGTGCGGTGCCGGCAAGGAACGCGCCGGTTTCCGGGTTGGCGTTCAGCGGACCCTGGAGGTGGCCGACGAGCATCGCCTGCACCCCGCTGACTTCCAGGGCGCGGACGATCACGAAGAGGCCGGCGACGAGGATCAGCGTATCCCAGGAAATCTCCTTCAACAGGGGAAGCGGGCTGGTGCGTTCGCCGACCGTGACGGCGAGCGCGGTGAGGAGGCCCGCGATCAACGTCGGAAGTCCAAGCTCCAGCCCGAGGGCGGAGGAGCCGAGCAGCACGGCGGCAGCGGCCGCAAGGCCGATCGCCGCGATGCGTCCCCCGGTCGACAGAGCGGGAATGTCGATGTCCGTGTTCGTCGTTCCCGTGAGGTTGGCACGCTGCGTCAGCCGCAGCAGGAAGAATGTCGCGCCGATCGCGGCGACCGAGGGAAGCGCGAAGCGGGCAAGCCAGTCGCCGAGCGCCGGCATGTCCGCCCCGAAGACGACGAGGTTGGCCGGGTTGGAGATGGGCAGCACGAAGGAAGCGGCATTGGCGACGAAGGCGCAGACGAGGAGGTAGGGAATGGGCGACGTGACTTTGGCTGCCCGTGCCACTGCGATGACGGCTGGCGTCAGCACGACCGCGGTCGCGTCGTTCGACAGGAACACCGTGACGAGCGTGCCGATCAGGTAGACAAGACCGAAAAGCCGTTGTGGCGAGCCCTTGGCTGAACGGGCGGCATAGGCTGCCAGAAAGTCGAAGAGCCCCTCGCGGCGGGCTGTTTCGGCGAGCAGCATCATGCCCGCAAGAAAAAGATAGACGTCTGTGCCCGAGGCGATGCCGTGCAGCGCTTCGGGCCAGGGAAGGAGGCCGATGACGACGAGAAGCACCGCCCCGGCGAGGGCGTAAACCCATTCCGGCTTGTTCAGCGGCCTGAAGATGACGCCGAAGACTGAAAAGGGCGCTGATACCCCAGGTGGCAAGGTTAACGCTGAGGGGCATGGGAACGCCTGGCTTGCCGGGGGAAGCCGGCGATGGGTATCGGATCTCTACGGATGTTGGCGAGCGATCTGTCAATCACCCTTGCAGGCGGCTGCAACTTTCGAAGCACAGACAAGCCAGAGCACCAAGCCGCACAGCGCGAAGCCCGCGAGCGCCAGGTAAGCGACGGAGAACCCGTAGCGTGCGACGATCACGCCGGCGATGGCCGGGCTGAGCGAGGCGCCGACACCCTGCACCGTCATCACCGCGCCAAGGCCCGCATTGATATGACCGGTACCCTTCAACATGCGCGCGACGAGGCCAGGGACCGCGACGCCGAGCAATCCGGCCCCGACGCCATCGAGCATCTGCACGGGAATCAGCGCGTAAGGGCTTGGCCAGAGGCCGGCGATCAATCCCCGGAGCGGCATGGCGACCAGGGCCGCGACGAGGAGCAGAAAGTAGCCGCGGCGGCCTGCGAAGCCCGCTGCCAACAGTGCGATAGGGATCATCGTCAACTGGGCGATGATGACGGTCGCGGCCGTATACGAGACCGGGTCGGACAGGAGCATCTGCAGCGTCGAATGTTGGGTGCTCGGCTCCGCCGCCGGCCGGCCTGCGGTTGCCTGTCCCGGCGCGATCGTCACCGACGGCGCCGTCGCATTGGCGTCGGATGGCGCCGTGCCTTGCGTCGAGGCTTCAGGGGATGCCGTCGTCGCGCCGGCAGGTGCGGTGTCGCTACTTTCCGCCTGTGTCGCGACCTGCTGGCCGAGCAGCGGCAGCATGGCGCCGTTGCCGAAATGGAAGAGCATCAAGGTCGCGGCCAGAACGAGCAGAGGTGTCGACTTCCAGAGCACGCTGAAACCCGACGGCGCCTCTTTCTCGTCTCCGCTCGACTTCTCGAGGCCGCGCGCGGCGTCGTGGTCGATGTCGTCTGCCTTGATCATCAGGACAGCGACAATGGAGCCGGCCGCCATGACGGTCATGAGGATGAAGACGGCGGTGAGGCCGAACTCGTAGCCGAAGAAGCCGGCACCAGCCGCTGCAAAGACGTTGCCGCCATGGTTCCAGGCTTCGTTGCGGCCGAGCTGGGGCGCAAGGCCCTTTTGTCCGACGAGACCGAGCGTCAGGCCGGCAATGGCCGGGCCGATAGCGGCGCCCGCAATGCCGGTCGCGACCTGCGAGGCCGTGACGAATGCGAAGGTCGGGACAAACAGGATGGCGACCGAGGCGATGATCACCAGCGCCGCGCAGAAGGCGACCATGAAGCGCTTGGCCTTCGACGCGTCGGCCAGCGCGCCCAGCGGTGTCGTCGCCAGCATGCCGGCGATGCCGCCGATGGTCATGACGTAACCGATGGTGGCCGTGCTCCAGCCTTGCCCGATCAGGAAGATGCCGAGAAAGGGACCGAGACCGTCCCGGACGTCGGCGAGGAAGAAGTTGACCGCGCCGAGAGCCTTCAAGGATCTCGATCGAGCAACCGGGCGTCCGGACGGAAGTGCTTCTGCAACCGTGGTCATATGCGCATCCTGGAGGGGTTCCAAGCCGACATCTGTGCGTAACCGCACTGACTGGCCGGCCTCTCAATGCGCCGTCCGTGTTATGGTTGCTCACTAAGCAGCATGCCGATAGCCGCGTTGTCTTAACCGTGGGGCCGTGGTGCAGAACTGCATCTGGCAGCAACGCTCCGCCCTGAAGCGGTCGCACCTGTATGCACCCCGCCTTCGATCAAGCCGATGACGGGGTGTAGACCAATACAACCGGACGAGCCGCGACGGATAGCCGCGTCGCGGCGATGAGATCTCGCCCCGCAGATTGCAGTACGCGGCGTGCGTCCGCCCGTGGCGCCTAGAACTTGATCATCACCTTCCCCAGATGCTCTGCCGCCGCGAAATAGCGGTAAGCCTCGGGCGCGTCCACGAAGGCAAACGTCTTGCCAGGGATGGTGTCCAAGCCCTTGGCTTCGATGAAGCGAAGGAGGTCGACGAACATGGCACGGCTGCCATTGGCGATGCCGCGGATCGTCAGGTTCTTGGCGATGAAGGCGAGATAGTCGGGAATGGCGGGGCCCTTGCCCGGGGAAACGCCGACTACGACGATCTGGCCGTTAACGGCACAGGCGGCGATGGAATGACCGAGCGTATCGACCCCACCGGTCTCGATGACGATGTCGGCGCCGGCACCGCCTGTCTCCGCCATCAGTTCCGCTGCCCAGTCGGCGCTGGTGCGGTAGTTGATGGTGATGTCGGCCCCGAGCGTACGGACGAGGTCGAGCTTCTCGTCCTGCGAGGAGGTGATGGCGACACGCGCCCCATGTGCTTTCGCGATCTTCATCGCGGCCAGCGAAACGCTGCCGGTCCCGAGGCACAGGACGAGATCCCCGGGTTTGACGTGGCACATCTCGGCCAAGGCGTGCCAGGCGGTGAGGGCCGCCGAGGCGAGGCCGGCGACGTTCTCGTCGGCAATGCCGTCCGGCACTCGGATCAACGCGGGCGCGGGCAGCACGACCTTTTCAGCCAGCCATCCATCCCGCGTGACGCCGATGTCCTCGGCGAAGACGTCCTGACGAAACCCGCCGTCGAGCCAGCTGGAGAAATGACCGCAGACGACGCGGTCGCCTGCCTTCACCTCGGTGACCCCGTCCCCGACCGACACGACCGTGCCCACACCTTCCGACATCGGAATTCGCGTCGCAGGCTGGTCGCCGCCATAGGTGCCGCGCAGCAATTGCAGGTCCCGGCTGATCATGCCGACGAGGCGTGGCGCCACGACAACTTCGCCGCGGCCGGCAACCGGCTCCGCGCGCATCGTCGCGGTCAGGGCGTCGATGCCGTTCCGCGATCCAATCTGGAATGCTTTCATACTGCTGGCCTTCTCTCGTTGTGTGAGGCGAGCATACGGAGAATTCAGATCGGCAGTGGCGATGATCGATCGCCATCGCGGCGACCGATGCGCTACAATAAGCGATGGCCGATGATCTTGTGGGGATTTCCGTCTTTGTGACAGCCGTGGAGGCTGGCGGCTTTTCCGCGGCGGCCGAGCGCCTTCATTTGTCGCGTTCGGCAGTCGGCAAGTCGATCGGTCGCCTGGAGAAGCGGCTGGAGGTTCGGCTGTTCCACCGCACCACCCGCAGCATGACGCTCTCCGAGGATGGGCAGTTCTTTTACGAGCACTGCTTGCGGGCTCTCGCCGAACTCAGGGCAGGACGGGAGGCGCTCACCTCCGGAAAGAGCGTTGCGACGGGCAGGTTGCGTGCCTCCTTGCCGGTGCTGTTCGGCCGCAGATGCGTCGCTCCGATCCTCACGAGCCTGGCAGGCAAGCACCCGCTCCTGGAACTCGAGCTGAACTTCAGCGATCGGACCGTCGACCTCGTCGAGGACGGGTATGACTTAGCCATCCGCAGCGGCGCACCTGAAGGTGGCGCAGGGCTGATGACCCGCCGTCTCGCCTCGCAGACGATGATCCTCTGTGCCGCGCCCCGGTACCTTGTGGAGAACGGCACGCCGCGATCGATCGGCGAATTGGAGCGGCATGCGCTGATTGCCTATGCGGCGAGGGGCCAACTCAGGACATGGCTGTTCCCGCGGCGCGGCCATGCGCCGATCGAAATACAGCCGGCAGGACGGATGCGCTTCGACGATCTCGAGTCGATCTCGGATGCCGTTGCCGATGGACATGGCATCGGTTGGCTGCCGCGCTGGCTGGTCAGCGACCGACTGGGTGCTGGCGAGATCGTCGAGGTGCTCGCCGACGTCCCGCCGCTTGTCGTTGACATCCATGCGGTCTGGCCGGAGACGCCCCATCTCCCGTTTCGAACCCGGCTGGCGATTGACGCCTTGGTTCAGGAGCTCCCCCGGACGATGGACGCCATCTAGCGTTTTCCCGGCAATGCTCGAGCGTGATCTCAGTTAGCCTTTCGCGTGACGGCCAGATTGCCAGATGCGCTTCTGATGACCGGTCAAGCCGTCCAGAGCGCCGCGATTGCGTGAACGAGATTTGCCGCGAGAAGGCAGAACACGGCGAAGGAACCAAGGTCCTTCGCGTGCCCGGCAAATTCGGCATAGTCCGGGGATATCCGGTCGACGAGCACTTCTATCGCGGTGTTGAGCGCCTCGACGGCGAAAAGGACGAGGGCGAGGGTGATCTGCGTCGCGTAGCTCCCGATCGGAACGCCCCATCCGGCGAACAGGACCAGCAAGACGAAGAGCGCGATGAGTTCCTGCCGAAACGCCGTTTCGCCAAGCAGGCGTTTGAGCCCCAGGAACGAGTAGCCGGCGGAAGCGAAAGTATGGCGCAGCCCGAACGCCTTCACTGGTTTGGTCTGAAACTTCGGCGCGTCGTCGGTCACGACGGGTTTCCCGCCGGCGCGCTGTCCGTGGGCTTCTCCTTCGCCTGTCGGCAGGTGCCGAAAGCGTCGAGCGCGGGATCGTAGACGCCGGTCGACACATCGGTAAGGCCGAGGATCGTGTGGAAGAGGTTATCGTGCGAGACGGGACGGTCTCGTTCGTCGCGCAGGCAGTTCATGTCGATATTGCTGGCCCGCTGGTACGCATCCGAAAGCCAGGTGATGAAGGGGATATGCGTCTGGGTCTGCGGCGCCAGAAAATACGGCGTCCCGTGCAGGTAGAGCCCGTTCTCGCCGAGCGACTCGCCGTGATCCGACATGTAGACCATGGCGGTTGCCGTCTCCGGACCCTCGGCCTTAAGAAGGTCGATGACCTCGGACAGGATATGGTCGGTGTAGAGGATCGTGTTGTCATAGGCCGCAACGATCTCCTCCTGCTGGCAATCGGCGAACTGGGCGGTCTCGCAGGCCGGACCAAAGCCTGCGAACGCCGGCGGGTAGCGCTTGAAATAGGCGGGTCCGTGACTGCCGAGCTGATGCAGCACGACGACGGCGTTTCCTGTCTTCGGCCGCTGCTGCAGGAACAGCTTCAGGCGTTCGATCAGGACCTCGTCCTTGCACTCGCCGCCCTCGCAGAACAGGGGATCGTTCGCGTCCGGCAGGAACTCGTACGCGACCCTGTCGGCGACATGCTTGCTGCCCGTGTTGTTGTCGAACCAGTCGACGGCGAGGCCGGCATGCTGGAGAACGTCGACGAGGTTTTCCGACGCGAGCCCCTTGGCCGTCGAATAGTCAACGCGCGGGTAGACCGAGAACATGCAAGGAAGCGAGATGGCGGTCGCGGTCCCGCAGCTCGACGCCTGCGTGAAGCTCACGACATTGCGCTTTGCGAGTTCGGGATTGGTGTCTCGACCGTAGCCGTTCAGGCTGAAGTTCATGCCACGCGCCGTCTCCCCGACGACGATCACGGTCAGCGAGCGCAGGCCCTTGGAGGCGAAGCGCGAGCCTTGCTGGGCGTCGGTGCCCAAAGGCGCTGCAACGATGTCGCGCTCTTTTCTCAGGCTCTCGACATATTTGACGGCGCCGGCGATCGGCGCGCCGGGATTGAAGGTGTCCATCAGATCGCCGCGCTCGCGGAAGGTCGAGGAGTAGGACGCGTAGTTCAATCCGACGATCGTGATCGCCCCGAGCAAGCAAGGCAAGATGACTGCCATGTTGAACAGGAACTTCTTCGGAAAGGCCCGATGGACGATCCGTACCCAGGCGATCAACAGGCAGGGCAACACGACGTAGAGAGCGAGATGCACGAAGAGATTGGGCGTGAAGAGGTTGCGCGCTTCGCCGCTCGTCGTGACGACAGCGCTCTGGATCATCTCGCGATCGATGATCGTGCCGAACGTGTCGGTGAAATACGAAGCCGAGCCGGCGACGACGATGAGAAGGATAAAGACGGGCTTGATCAGGTATTTGATCGACACCGTCGTCAGCGCCGCGACCGTCAAAAGGAAGATCGCCACCACGAGAGCGGCGAACTGAGCCTCATGGCCGGCGAAGTAACGAAGGCCTTTTGCGAGGAACGTCTGGTTCGTTGCGACGAGGAGGTAGGCCGATACGACGACCGACAGCGTGATGCTGCCGATGCGCGGTCTGGATAGTTTCATGGGGATCTTTGGATTCGAAGGGCAAGGCGAGTTGGGGCGTCAACTCCCTGAACCTTAAGAGGGTTGCCCCTTCGAATTGATGGCCATGGCTATACGGATCGCCAATCATTCGCGGCGCCGCGTTCGCTTTCTCCAAGCACAGGATGTCAGCGTGCCGGGTGCTGGTCGATCGCACGCGGCGATCTGGCGCTGCCGGCAATGGACCTGAAGCGGGCAAGATTCCTTTCGCGGTGATCCCGTCAGTTGTCGTTGGCGTCATCCACCAGGTCGACATTCTCCATCATGTGGTAGCCGAGCGGATCGATGATGAAGCCCCTGACCTCCTTGCGGGCCGCGACCATGAAGATCGAGTGCGCGATCGGAACCCAAGGGGCCTGCTCGTGAAAGATGACCTGCGCCTGCTGGTAGAGCGCTATCCGCTTGGCGACGTCCGATGTGGCTTTGGCCTCGACCACGAGAGCATCGAAACTGCGATCGCACCAGCGTGCGATGTTGTTGCCGCCGATGCGCGCGGCAAGGCAGCCGAGCAGCGTGTGCAGGAAATTGTCGGGGTCGCCGATGTCGGCCGCCCATCCGTAGATCGCGAGCGTAAACTCGCCTTGCTGCAGGATGTCGCGATAATCCTTCCATTCCGCGGTTTTGAGCTCGAGCCGGATGCCGAGCTTGGCAAGGTCGGTTTCCACCATCTCGGCGACGCGCTTGCCGTTCGGCGTATACGGACGGTCGACCTGCGGATACCAGAGATCGACCGTCATCCCCTCGGTGATCCCCGCCTCGGTCAGCAGCCGGCGGGCCGCCTCCGGATCGTAGCGGTAGGGCGCGATCCTGTCGTTGTAGCCCCACAAAGTGGGGGGGATCGGATTGACCGCGGCGACGCCGGTCCGCGGGTAGACGGCCGAGATGATCGCCGCCTTGTCGATGGCAAGGTTGATCGCAAGGCGGACCCGCGCGTCGTCGAAGGGTGGGCGCGTCGTGTTCATGGCGAGGTAGCCGATGTTGATCCCTTCCGACGTATGCAGCGTCAGCCTCGGATCGGACCGGATCTCGGCAAGGTCCCCGGGTTCCGGATAGGCTGAAATGTGGCATTCGCCGGCCTTCAGCTTGGTCAGCCGGGCCGCCGCCTGCGGGGTGATGGAGAACACCACCGTGTCGATCGGCTGCCGCCCGCGCCAGTAGCCGGGGAAGGCGCGATAGCGGATCGTCACGTTCTCGTGGAAGCTCGAGAACATGAACGGGCCCGTGCCGATCGGCTGGGTGTCGAACAGCTCCTTCTTGCCGGTCTTTAGCAAGGTGTCAGCATATTCGGCGGAGAGGATCGCGTTGAACGACATGGCGAGATCCGACAGGAACGGCGCTTCCGGACGGGTCAAGCGGATGTGCACGGTGTGCGGATCGGGTGCCTCGACGCTTTCCAGAAGGTCGGCCATGCCCATGTCCTGGAAGTAGGCAAATCCGCCGCCCGCGGTCGCGTGGTAGGGGTGATCCGTTTTCCACTGCCGCAGCAGCGAGAACACCACATCGCGCGCGTCGAAGTCGCGGGTGGGGGTGAACAGCGCATTGGCGTGGAAGTGAACGTTCCGGCGGAGCTTGAAGACATAGTCGCGCCCGTCGGGGGAGATGCTCCAGCTCTCGGCGAGCGAAGGCTCGATGATGGTGGTGCCGACCTTGTACTCGACGAGGTTGTTGAACATCGGATGCGCCGCATCCATCGCCGTTCCGGTGACCGCCAGTTGCGGGCTGAGGGTTTCGGGATTGCCTTCCGAACAGAAGACCAGCGTCTTTGCCCCGGCGGGAAGCACGGGGAAGGCGAATGCCAAGAGGATCAGGCTCGGCAGGATGCACGACATTCTCTGGATCATCACGAGGCCTCCGGGCTTTCGGTGTCGTCGATCGAGGTGGCTTGCGGTGCGGCAGACGGCAGATCGATGGTGAAGCGCGCGCCGGGCAGCGGCGGGCGGTCGAACCGCACCGTTTCCGGGCCGCCCATGCTGATCGTGCCGCCGAGGGTCGCGGTGACGAGATTGAAGACGATGTGGAGGCCAAGCCCGGTCGATCCCTTGCCGCGTCCGGTGGTGAAGAAGGGGTCGAACACCCGCCGCCGATGGGCAAGCGAGATGCCCTGTCCGTCGTCGGAGAAGATGATGCGCACGCCGCCGTTCCGCTGGGCGATCTCGACGCGGACCAGTCCCCGGCGGTCCGCGGGAAAGGCATGGGCGAAGGCGTTGGACAGGAGGTTGGTCAGCACCTGCGCGAGGGCGCCGGGATAGGAGTCCAGCACGAGGTCCGGCTCGCAGAGGACTTCGGTGCGGTGTCCGGCGCGTTTCGTCAGCGGCCCGAGGCTTGTGAAGAGATCCTCGGTGAAGGCCTGGAGCTCGAACGTCCGCCGCTCGCCGCTCGCCTGGTCGACGGCGACCTGCTTGAAGCTCTGGACGAGATTGGCAGATCGTTCGAGGTTGGCAAAGATCAGGCGTGCGCCCTCTGCGGTCCGTTCGACGAAGGTGTCGAAAGCCTGGCGCGTCACCTGTCCTTGTCGCGCTTCTGTCTCGAAGCGGCGCGTCTCCTCGTTCATCACCGTCGCCGTCGTCAGGGCGACGCCGAGCGGCGTGTTGATCTCGTGCGCGACGCCGGCGACGAGCTGCTCGAGCGAGGCAAGCTTTTCCGCCTGGATCAGCTGGGACTGGGTCTCCTTCAGCTGGCGCAGCGCATCCTCGGTGCGTTCCTTGGCGACGCGCAGGGCGTTTTCGCGCTTGCCGAGCTCGCGCAGGAAATGGTTGGTCGCCCGCGCCATGGAGCCGATCTCGTCGCGCCGATCGTCGTCGGGCAAGGGGCCTGACAGATGACGGGAGGCCCGGTCGAGCATCCCGTCTTCCAGCCGCTTCAGCGGCTTCAGGATGGACTGTGCGACCAGCACCGCGGTCGCGGCGCCGACGACCAGGCCGATGATGGCGCCGAGCACCAGAATGCGGCGCACATTGGCGCCGATCGACTCCGCATTGGCCGACAGGGTCGTGTTCAGCGTCGCGACCTCGAGGAGCATGATCGAGGCGATGTCGCCCATCGATCCGAGAATGGCGTTCTGGTCGGAAAGGCCCGTCTTGATGTCCCCGAGGCCTTCCCGCCACTGCTCGATCGCGTCGAGCATCTCGGTCTGGATCAGGGGGGAGATCGGTTGCGATGCGATGGTGTCGGCAAGGCCCACGCTCTCCACAATGACGTCGGAGACAACGTTCACGTCGCGGGCCGAGAACGCGGCCAGCGTGCGATCGCCGAGCTTCAAGGTGGCGATCGCGATGTTCTGGGTGGCTTGCTCGGTCTCGTGCGCCTCGACGGTATAGGTCAGCAGTTCCGCGGCCTGGTCGTGCAGCGACCGTTGCTCGGTCGACTTGACCTTGAGCAGCCGGTCCAGCCAGTCGAGCGAAGCGCCCGTCGCCCCGCCGCCTAGGATGTCCGCGAGAAGCACCCGCAGTTCGGCGGCCTCGCTCCCGGACGCCCCGAGCGCGCTTTCGAGATCTTGCGCTGCATGGCTGAGGCGGGCATTGGCGTAGGACTGGTCCGGCGGCGGATCGGTGCCGCCGTCCGCCACCCGCCGTTCCCTGTCGGTGATGGCGATCCGGACCGCGGTGGCGGTATCGACGAGGGTCTGGGCGGCGCGCAGCGCCGCGTCGCGATGGGTCAGTGTCCGCACCACGTCGGCGTTGGACTCGTGCTGCCGAAGGCGCGCTTCGTCGGTCAGCTTGATCAGGCCGCGCAGCCGCTGGTCCATCTGCGAGAAGAGTGCGTCGTTGCGCTCGGTCGACCGCGCGAGATCCTGCATCGCCGTGAAGTACTGCGTCGCGCTCTCGCGGACCGAGGCGATCGCGCCGTCGGTCTCGCTGCCGAGGCTCCCCGCCTGCAGGTTCTCCAGTCCGACCTCCGCCGATTTCAGGGATGTCCCGAAGCCGGCCAGATACCGGTCCCGCGTGGCCGGGGGTGAGGCGAGGTAAGCGTCGCGACGGCTCATGGCCGACACGATCTGACGGTAGATGGTGGCGACCTTCAGCGCCGCTTCATGGGTCTGGTCCGCCTTGTGGAGCAAGCCGATCGACGCAAAGGCGAGGGCGGCCGCGATGGCGATCGGAATGGCGCCGACGAGAAGGATGGAATGCCGGATGCGGGGCGGACGCGGGCGAAGCCAGCCTCTCGCTTTTTTCCGCGCCAGGGGTGCCGTAGGCTCGGCCGGCAGTTCATGCCGCACTGGAAGGCCTCCCCCCTGTCTGGTTGTCCCGCTCCGTCATGCGTGCCGCGTGCTCCGTTGCACCGGCATCTTTCACCGCCGATGTTTCCGGCAGATTTCTTGCTGGACCTCAGCCCCGCAACAGTCGCGCAATGAAGGCGGCGCCAGCGCGGCGGCTATCCCTCCGGGGCGAAGAGATAGCCGGCGCCTCGGATCGTCCGGATGATCGTCGGTCGCGCCGGGTCATCCTCGATCTTGCGGCGGATGCGCGTGATGCGAACGTCGATCGACCGGTCGAAGGGATCCACGTCGCGCGCATTGGCAAGGGTCAGCAGCCGTTCGCGGGTGAGCACCCGGCGCGGGTTCTCGGCAAAGGCCTTCAGCAGATTGAACTCGCTCGGGATTAGCTGCCACTCATTGCCTTCCTCGTCGCGCAGAAGCTGGGTGTCGAGATCGAGCAGCTTGGCGCCGAAACGCACCTCCCGGCGCGGCGGCTCGAGGCTGGCCAAGGCGGGCCCGACAGTTCGCGGCGGTTGCGCGCTGCGGCGCACGACGGAGCGGATGCGCGCCAGAAGCTCACGCAGTTCACAGGGCTTGGCGAGATAGTCGTCCGCCCCGAGTTCCAGCCCCACCACGCGGTCGATCAGGCTCGCGGTCGCCGTCAGCATGATCACCGGGACAGACGGCTCGCCTTTCAGAAAGCGCACGAGCGACAGCCCGTCCTCGCCGGGCATGTTGAGGTCGAGCACGACGAGAGCCGGCGTCTCTTCGGGCAAGATGGCACGCAGGGCATCGCCGCCGTCGCAGAGCTTCACCCGAAAGCCGTTGAGGGCGATATAGTCGCCGATCAGGGTGCGCGTGTCGGTCTCGTCGTCGACGACGATGATCAGCGGGTCGAGGCTCATGGCTTTGCCCCGGCACGCAGCGGCAGGACCACGGCGAAGCTGGCGCCGCCGAGCGGTCCGCTCTCCGAGATGTCGATGCGCCCGCCATGCAGGTCGACGATCTTCCTGACGATCGAGAGGCCGAGGCCCGTGGAGCTCTCGCCCCCCGTCGGTTGCGCCGACAGGCGCTGGAACCGTCCGAAGAGACGGGTGACGTCCTCCGGCTTCAGCCCGGGACCGCTGTCGGCGACGACAGCTTCCGCCTCGGATCCGACCCGCCGCGCGGTGACGCGGACATGGCCGCCGGGCGGGGTGTACTTGACGGCATTGCTCACGAGGTTCTCCACCGCCTCCATCAACCGATCCGGATCTGCCGAAATGGGGAGGTCCGCTTCGAGCTCGATCTCCAGGGTTTGCTGCTTGGCGGCGGCCAGGCCCTCGTTCAGTTCGGCGACCGCTCGCACGATTTTCCCGAGATCGACGTGGCGGCGATCGATCGAGATGTCGAAGGCATCCGCCATGGCATCGGCGACCGAGACATCGACAATCCGGTTCATGCGCTGTGCCGCGGTGCGCACGTATCCGATCTGGACATCCATCGCCTCCTTCGCGTCTCCGCCGCTCTTGGCCGCCAGCGCCGTCAGCATCTCGGCGCGGCCGAGGATCACCATCAGCGGGTTCTTGAGATCATGCGCGATGGTCCCGAGGATCTCGTTCTTGAAGGCGTTGACGCGCCGCAGCTGGGCCCCTTGCCCCTCGAGCCTTACATTGGCCTCGGCGAGCGCCGCCGTCCGTTCCTCGACCCGGCGCTCCAGTTCGGCATTCGCTTCGGCGAGGCGCTCGTGCAGGCGGGCATTGTCGAAGGCGACGCCGAGCTTGGACGCGAAGACGTTGACGAGGGCAAGCTGCGTCTCGGTCAAGGCGTCGGGGCCGTCGAGGATGACGAGGATTTCCGCACCGCTGCTGGTCTGCAGATAAAGCCTCTTATGGCCGGGCGAGGCGAGGGCGTGTCCGTCGCGCATGGCATCGGCAAACAGGGTGGCGAAGTCGATGGCGCCGTCATCCATCGCCGCGAAGCTGCCGCTGCGCGCCAGAACCGAATGCACGCCGTCCACGGTCTCGCGGAGGACGAGAATGCCCCCCGCCTCGATGCCCAGCAGCGCGTTCAACTGCAGCAGCACCCCCTCGGCCAAGGTTCCGAGCGAGCGCCTGTCGTAGAGCTCGGCCGCCGAGGCGACGATCAACGCCAGCCCGGCGCGGGTGTGCTCGAGGCGGCGAAGCTGCTCGTAGCTGCGGACGGATGCCGTCAGCGTCGTGAACAGACGCTCCGCCGACAGTTCGGTCTTCGCCTTGTAGTCGTTGATGTCGTAGTCGACGACGATCCGCTGCTCCGGAGCCTGTCCCGGCTGCCCGGTCCGCAGGATGATGCGGACGAACTCGTTGTGCAGGTCTTCCCGGATCCGCCGGGCGAGCTTCAGCCCGGCATCCTCGGTCTCCATGACGACGTCGAGCAGCACGATGGCGGTGTCGGGGTTGCGGCGCAGCAACTCGAACCCCTCCGCCCCGGAATGGGCGCCGATGAGGTCGAAGCCGCGACCTTGCAGGCGGTAGTTCCGGAGCGCGTACCGCGTGCCGTCATGCACCGCCTGGTCATCGTCGATCACCGCAAGCTTCCAGCCGGCCGGGGGCGGGTCGATATCATGCCCGGGATTTCCCGCCGGATCGGCAAAGGTCATGAGATCCGTCGACATCGGAAGCGATCCAGCCCTTCCACGCGCCTTTTCTTGGCGGTGCCATTGCGTCAAGTCTACACATCTTCGGCAGTGTTTGGAGAGGCAAAGCTGAGGAGTTCAGATGGCCCCGACCAAGTGCGGCGCTCCGCGCGTCAGACGGTCCGCGCCCGCGACGGGTGCACCCTGTTCAGCCGGCTCGGCTGTGCCTGCCGGTGCGCTTCCAAGGCGACGTAGTAGTCGTAATCGAACTCACAAAGGTTCTGCGACGCGCGGTGAAAGCCTGGCAAAACGTTTGCCGATCGCCGCTTATTCATGGTGCGCCGACGTCCCCGCGTCACTTGCAAGCGAGCGAGGATGACAGCGCCGAGCTTTCCGGCGGACCGGGAGAGCGCCTGCGTCAGCGCCGCCGGCGAGACGGACACACGCGTGGTCAGGTCATGGATCCGGGGGGCGAGGTTCAGCATGATGAAGCACTCGAAGGGCCAGGGGCCGTTTGGTTTTCGAGCCGGGAAGTAGCGAGCGAATGTTTCGGCGGCAGTTCGAGACGGGGGAAAATGGTTTCGTCCAGATGTCGCCGCCGAACCTTTCGGTGACGCGACATGCCTGCGAAACAACAAGGCGGAATAGTCCGGCGCGCCGAAACCACTTTCCCGGACCGGGAAACGTCCCGGGCATCAGGCGGAAACAGGACGGCGGCATCAGTGAGCGGCGGCGGAGGGGATCCCCTCTCCCCGTGCCACTGTCTCAACGTTCAGGACTACACGATGTCTTCGATCCTTGATTTCCATCTTCTTCAATCGCTGTCCCTGACGGCCGCCATGGCGTTCGGCGTGATAGGCGCCAATCGCCTGACCGCCAGGCGTATCGCGCCTTGCCGGACCGTTCTGACGCCCGAGCAGCGCCGCCGGCTGGCGCTGGTGCGGGCTGTCTCGTCTTCGGTGCTGGTGACCGGCACCATGATCATCTGGCACAGCGAGTTGCAGACGCTCCTCGTCTCGCTGGCGGCGGTCGTCGTCGCGCTCGTCGTCGTGTCGAAAGAAATTATCCAGGGCGCCCTTGGTACTTTGGTGTCCAGCGCCTCCGGCTCGGTCCGGATCGGCGACTGGATCGAGGTGGCGGGCGTGCGGGGCGAGGTCGTGGACCGGTCGCTCCTGACGACGACGCTGAACGAGACCGGGGACGGTACCTTTGGATACGCCTACACCGGACGCCGGCTCGTGGTGTCGAACATTCACCTCTTCAACGCCACCACGCGGCGCCAGCGGTTCGGTCGCGAATTCGTGCAGCACCGCGTGGCCGTGATCTTCGACCGCGGGCCGTCGAACGCAGAGGCGCTGGCGATCTGGCGAAGCGAAGCGGCCCGTCTCTGCAAGCCATTCGCGGTTGCCGCAGCAAAAGCGCGAACGGCGATCGAGGCGGAACTCGGCGTGACGATCGGCTCGCATGAGCCGAGGACAAGGATATCGACGACCGAACTCGGCAAGGTCTGCCTCGAAGCGGAGTTTCTCTGCCCGACAAGCCAAGCCGCGCAGATCGAGGCCCGGCTGAAGACCAGCCTTCTCGACTGGCTGTCGGCGGCGGCATCCATCGCCAATTTCGGTCGCCGCTTCGACAATGCGAACGCCAATTCCACGTTGCCGCACGGAGACCGGATTGCGGGCAAGGAGGCGGCGTAAGCCCTGGCGCGCAGTGCCGACCGGCTTCCGCCGAAGGAAGCCGGTCGCTCGCTTTGACGATCCCGCTTCGTCTGCCATCCGACTGGCCCGTCGCAGTCTACAGTGCTACGCCATCACCTATATTGGAATTATTCTAAGTTAGGGGCATGGCCATGCGGTGGTTCGCGAACGGCAGAAAGCGTTTTAAGGATTTGTCGGAGCGGGAAATCCTGGCCCTCGCCATTTCGGCAGAAGAGGATGATGCGCGGATCTACTCCGGCTATGCCGAGCGTCTGGCGCAGGATTTTCCCGATACGGCCGCGGTCTTTCGCGAAATGGAACAGGAGGAGGACGGCCACCGCCGCGTCCTGATCGCCGAGCACGAGCGCCGCTTCGGCGGGGCCATTCCGCTGATCCGGCGCGAGCATGTGGCGGATTACGTCAGCCGGCGTCCGATCTGGCTGGTCGCCAATCTCGGGATCGAGCAGATGCGGGCGGAAGCCGACCGGATGGAGGATGCCGCTTGCCGGTTCTACGACGAGGCCGCCAAGCGCGTCGGCGACCCCTCTACCCGCCGCTTGCTCGGCGACCTGGCGGAAGCGGAGCGCCGGCATAAGGGCAAGGCCAACTCGCTGGAGGAGGCCCATCTGACGGGAGAGGCGCGCGCGGGTGAAGACCAGACGGCACGCAAGCAGCTGATCCTGACCTTGGTCCAGCCGGGGCTTGCCGGTCTGATGGACGGCTCGGTGTCGACCCTCGCGCCGATCTTCGCCACCGCCTTCGCGACGCATGACACCAAGACGACGCTGCTGGTGGGCCTTGCCGCCGCTGTCGGCGCGGGCATCTCGATGGGCTTCACCGAGGCCGCCCATGACGACGGCGTGCTCTCCGGCCGCGGCTCGCCGCTGAAGCGGGGTCTGGCCTCCGGCATCATGACCGCCGTCGGCGGGCTCGGCCACGCGCTCCCCTATCTCATCTCGGACTTCTGGACGGCGACCGCCATCGCCTTCGCCGTCGTCTTTCTCGAACTGTGGGCGATCGTCTGGATCCAGCACCGCTTCATGGAGACGTCGATCGTGCGGGCCACCCTTCAGATCGTCGTCGGCGGCGCGCTCGTCCTCGCCGCCGGCATCCTGATCGGCGGCGGCTGACTGCGATGGCTTCTCGATCAAATATACACAGGGTGCCGCGACACCCGCGATGACGGGACAACGAATGCCCTACAATGCCTCATACCGAAGCGAGGGTTAGTGCCTTTCGTTCGGGTGCCGAGCGTTAAGCCATTCTTCTGATGACCGTTTTCAGTGCAGGGGGCTGCGCGATGTAAACATCGCACAGCCCTCTGCACTTTTTATTCAAAGGCGTCGCTGAAGTGCAACGGCGCCCTTTTGTACTTCAGTCTCGAGGAAAGTGTACACGGTCCACGAAGGCCCGATCGAAGGCTTCGGACACATGCGCGAAGGAGCGCTGCGCCTCGGCCTGCCCGCGTTCGCCCTCGCTCGGCTCCAGCATGAAAACGAGGAAGGAGCGCCCGGTGACCATGTATTCGAACCCGAAGTCGAACGGCGCGAACTCCTCGCGGTCCGGCAGGTTGGTGTCGACCACGCACTGCCAGCGCGTGCCGCCGGCAGCCTCTGGCAAGGTGAAGTTCACGACGTCATGATGGGCGTTCATGACGATCATCATGGTCGCATCGGTGCCCGGACGACGGATGCCGGCGGCCTGCGCCCGGCCGTCCAGCAGCACGCCGAAGCAGCGCGCCCCCGCATCGGCCCAGTGCACCTCGTCGAACTCGGTTCCGGCAGGCGTGATCCAGGTCACGTCCTTAACGCCCAGTTCCTCGTCGTAGCGTCCGCTGAGGAACTTGCCCCGGCGCAGCATCGGCAGCGACTGACGGAGCATGATCAGCTTCTGCACGAACTCCGCGAGGTCCTTACCCTCCGGCGATACATCCCAGTTGACCCAGCCGATCTCGTTGTCCTGGGCATAAGCATTGTTGTTGCCGTTCTGCGTCCGCGCGAACTCGTCGCCCGCCAGGATCATCGGCGTGCCCCGCGAGAACAGCAAGGTCGCAAAGAAGTTGCGCAGCTGCCGGAAGCGGACGTTGTTAATCTCCGGGTCGTCCGACAGCCCCTCGACGCCGTAGTTGCACGAGAGGTTGTGCGAGTGTCCGTCGCGGTTGTCCTCGCCGTTCGCGTCATTGTGCTTGTCGTTGTAGCAGACCGTGTCGTGCAGCGTGAAACCGTCATGGGCCGTGATGAAGTTCACGGACGCCCAAGGCTTGCGGCCACGCCGGTCGAAGATGTCAGCCGACGCACTGAACTTGCCGGCGACGGCCGGAATCTTGCCCTCGTCGCCCCGCCAGAACGAGCGGATGGTGTCGCGGTAGCCGTCGTTCCACTCGGCCCAGCCCGGCGGAAAGCGTCCGACCTGATAGCCTCCCGGGCCGCAATCCCACGGCTCGGCGATCAGCTTGGTCTGCGCCAGCAGCGGATCCTGCATGCACGCGTGCAGGAAGCCCGAACCTTCGTCGAAGCCGGTCGGCTCGCGTGCCAGGATGGTCGCGAGGTCGAAACGGAAGCCGTCGACCTTCATCTCGCCGGCCCAGTAGCGCAGCGAATCCGTCACCATCTGCATCACCCGCGGATGCGCGGTGTTCACGGTGTTTCCCGTGCCGGTATCGTTGATGTAGTAGCGATTGTCGTCCGGCATCAGGCGATAATAGGTCGCGTTGTCGATACCCTTGAACGACAAGGTCGGGCCGAGCTCGTTGCCTTCGGCCGTGTGGTTGTAGACGACGTCGAGGATGACCTCCAGTCCCGAATGGTGGAACTGAGAGACCATCTCCTTGAATTCGTTGACGAAGGGCGTCGAGCAGTAGCGCGGGTCCGGGGCAAAGAAGCCGAGCGAGTTATAGCCCCAGTAGTTCCGGAGGCCCTTCTCGACGAGGTAGCTGTCATCGACGAAAGCATGGATCGGCAGTAGCTCGACCGAGGTCACGCCGAGACTCTTGATGTAGGCGACGACGTCCGCGTGCATCAGGCCGGCGAAGGTTCCGCGGTCGCTCTCGGGAACGGAAGGGTGAGTCTGGGTGAAGCCCTTGACGTGGGTCTCGTAGAAGATCGTCCGTTCCCACGGCACGTTCGGCTTGCGCTCTTCGCCCCAGGTGAAGGCCGGGTCGACCACGCGGCATTTCGGCACGAACGGCGCGCTGTCGCGGGTATCGAAGGACAGGTCCTTGTCCTTATGGCCGATCGTGTACCCGAACAGGGCATGGTCCCACACCAGCTCGCCGACATGCTGCTTGGCATACGGGTCAAGCAGAAGCTTGTGATGGTTGAAGCGATGACCGGCCTTCGGATCATAGGGGCCGTGCACGCGATAGCCGTAGGTGAGGCCCGGGCGCGCGGCTGGCAGGTACCCGTGGAAGATCTCGTTGGAATATTCCGGGAGCTCGATCCGCTCGATCTCCTGCGTTCCGGTGGCGTCGAAAAGGCAGAGCTCCACCTTCGTGGCGTGGGCGGAGAAGATCGCGAAGTTGACGCCGCGCCCGTCCCATGTGGAGCCGAGAGGATAGGGCCTTCCCTCCTCAAGTTGAGACCGCGACGAAGGCGGGCTAAAGGCCGGGGTGGCAGACTTCTCGACCGGGGTATGGATTGTCATGCGGGCTCACAGTGTTCGGATACAAAGACGAGGTCGAAAGTGCCGCCGATGCCGTTCGTTCCGCTCCCTGCCTTATTAAGTTGCGGGTGAACACAATCCCGAACCGTGCGTTATATCGCACTGCAAAATCACCGTGAGGGTTGTCGTGAGAGTTGCCGAATTGATGAGCCGCATCGTGGATTTTGCAGCGCCCGAGGACACGGCGCGCTCGCTCGCCGAGCTGATGGGCGATCTGGACGTCGGGGCGGTACCGGTCGGCAGCCCTTCGGATCCGCTGGGTGTCGTGACCGTCCGGGACATCCTCTACCGGGTCGTCGCCAAGGGCGGTGACCCGTCGTCCATGGTCGCCACCGAAATCATGTCGTCCCCGATCATCTGTTGCCGCGTCGACGATGGAGTGAACGAGGCCATGAGCACGATGGCGGCAAATCACATCCGGCGGCTGGGGGTCAGGGATCATACCGGCGAGATCGTCGGCTGGCTGACCTTGGCCGACATCTCGCGCAAGCTGCTGCTGGAGACGCGCGCGATACCGGAAGCTCTTCAGGAGGTCAGGTCCGAAAGCGTCGGTTAAGGCTCCGCGTCAGCTCCCGCGTCAGGGTGAGGCGTGCTGCGACATAGCTGAGGTGGATCGAGGCCAGATCGTTGTCGACGCCGGACAGCGTGACCAGCGACACCGCATAGGCATACTCCGAGAACCCCGCCTTTGCCGTTTCCGCCAGGATCAGCGACAGCGCCCTCGGCTGGCTGGCTGCCTGGTGGAAGGCGGCGATGGCGACGGCATCGGCGCGGATGGACGCGAGACCACGGGCGGCTGCCTCCAGCTGCACTGCCGACAGGTCCACCGAGACCGCTGCCGCCGCCGCCACTTCCAGCATCAGCGAACGGACCTCCGGCGTCACCACCGAGAGATCAAGGACGAGCGGGTAGGAGGTTTGAAAACGGTTATCGAGGTGTGCGCCGAGCACCTTGGAGGCGAGCGCCTTCAGAAGGATCTCCGAGCGCAACTCCTCGAAGGAAATCTCTCCGAGGGACGAGGTCCGCCCCATGTCGGCGGGCGGCGCTTCCGAGAACGGGCGATCCGCCAGTTCCACCAGCGCCTGCACTTCGCCGTCCCGAACGCCGCTGGTGACCGGATCGATCGCGTGGGGGGACTTGTCGTTTTCCATCACGAAAGATCCAATCTTTGGCGCCGGGCCAAACCGGGGTTGGGGCAGTGAAAACTCCCTCCAAGGACGGTTTGGAGCCGGAGGTGTTCCAACCCACCGGTAATTAGCGTGCCGCGAAGGCCCTGCGGCTATGCCGCGCAGGACGCCAAACGCCATGGGCAAAAGCGTGGGTCAGCCATTGTCGCCTTTCGCGCTCGCTCTACTCTCCCGCCATCCTCGCAAGCTGCCGGGAAAGCCCGGCTGTCAGATGCCGGGTCGCATCACCGCGTGCCTCTCTCGAAAGCCTCAGAATGACGATCGACCAAGCCCTGGCTTTCGGCCTCGTTTTCGCGACCGTCGTCGGCTTCATCTGGGGACGCTTGCCCTATGATCTGGTGGCGGTCGCGGCTTTGTTCGCCGGGCTGGTGCTCGGCATCGTGCCGTTCGATCAGGCCTTTACCGGCTTCTCCGACAATGTCGTCGTCATCGTCGCCGGCGCCCTGATCATCAGCTCCGCCGTCGCGCGCTCGGGTTTTGTCGAGGACCTGATGCGCCCGCTTCTGCCGTACATGAAGTCGGCCCGAAGCCAGGTGCCGATCCTCGTCGGGGCGACCATGTTGATGTCGATGGTGACGAAGAACGTCGGCGCACTGGCGATCTTCATGCCGGTGGCGGCGCAGGTCGCCAAGCGCAGCGGCACGTCGATCTCGCGCTTCCTAATGCCGATGTCCTTCGCCTCGCTCATCGGCGGCCTGGTGACCTTGGTCGGCACGTCGCCGAACATCATTGTCTCGAAGATCAGGGTCGACGTGTCCGGCAAGCCGTTTGGCATGTTCGACTACGCTCCGGTCGGCCTCGGCGTGGCGGCGGCGGGCTTCATCTTCCTCTCGCTCGCCTCGGGCCTCCTTCCCAAACGCAAGCCGGGCGGCACGGTGTCCGCCAGCTTCAATCTCGATGCCTACACCGTCGAGGCCGTCATCCCCGAGGGCTCGGCCTCCGCGTCCCGAACCGTTGGTGAGATCGAGGCGCTCGGCGACGGAGACATCCGCATCCGCTGGGTCATCCGGGAACGCTTCCGCCGGCTCGTGCCGTCGCCCGACATGCCGGTGCGTGGCGGCGACGTGCTGCTCATCGCCGGCGATCCCGAAGATCTCGAGCGCGCGATCGCCCGCTCGGAACTCCGGCTGGCGGGAGAGACGATCACCGCCGCAGCCGCCGACGTCGAGACGGAGACGGTGGTCGAGGCGATCGTGTCGCCGGCGTCGTCGGTCATCGGGCTGCCCGTCATCCGCGGCATCATGCAGCAGCATCCCGAAGTCGCCGTGCTGGCGATCAGCCGAGGCGGGCAGCCGATCAGCCAGCGCCTTTCATCCCTGAAGCTCAGGGCAAACGACGTCGTCGTTCTCAAGGGAACTGCCGACGACATTTCACAGGCCCTCGGCGCCTTGAACCTCTTGCCGCTCGCCGAGCGTCGCATCGTCCTTGGCCGCAACCGGCGCAGCTACGTGCCGATCGCGGTGCTGGCCATCGCGATGGCGCTGACGGCCGCGGGCATCGCGAGCGCCGCCGTCGCGTTTTTTGGTGCGGCGGTGACCTTGCTGCTGCTGCGGGTGATGAGCATGTCGGATGCCTATCACTCCGTCGAGGCCTCGGTGATCGTGCTCCTCGCCGCGCTCATTCCGATCAGCGAGGCGATCCAGACCACCGGCGGCACCGACCTGATCGCGGCTTGGCTCTCGCCGCTGCTGTCGGGGCTCGCGCCGTCGCTCGCGCTCGCCGTCGTCATCATCCTCGCCATGGCCGTCACGCCCTTCCTCAACAATGCCGCGACGGTGCTGATGATGGCGCCGATCGCCGCGTCGGTGGCCATCAAGCTCGGGCTCAACCCGGATCCCTTCCTGATGGGCGTCGCCCTCGGCGCGGCCTGCGACTTCCTGACGCCCATCGGCCACCAGTGTAATACGATCGTCATGGGCCCCGGCGGCTACAAATTCGGCGACTACTGGCGGCTGGGCCTGCCGCTATCCGTGATCGTGGTCCTCTGTGGCACGTTGCTGATCACACTCGTCTGGCCGTTCTGAATGGCCGTTCTGTCAGCAGATCAATCAGCGCAAGGGGTGGCATCTTTCGCGGGCCCGAAACGACAACCGCACCGGACGTCGAACAGTGCGCGGAACCTGGGGCACTGCGACCGCCACTCTCCAGACTAAAACGGCTTGCGGTCCGTCTTTGGCGGTGACCTGGTCAGCGCAGGACCGGTGTCGCGGAACCAAGGTTCAGCAGAGTCAGCCTGCTGACGATCGTCCGGGATGACGTGCTCGGTTAGCGAACCACCAGCACCGGCACACTGGCGCCCTGCACGACACGAGAGGCCTGGCTGCCGATGACGAAGCGCTCGAAACCCCGCAGGCCGTGGGACGCCACTACGATCAGGTCGCAAGACCGGAACTTCGCGGTCTCGAGGATCGCGTCGGCTGGCGAGCTGCCGGGTATGTAGAGGGTCTCGCATTCCACACCCTCTGCTGCGGCGGCGGCAGTGGCGCTGGCAAGGACCTTGTCGGCCCATTTTCCGCAACTGGTGTTGTAACCTTCGAGCACGGCCGGGTCTTGGAACAGACCCAGCTTGGACACGAGGTCGAAGACCGGAAAGGCTTCGCTGACTGTCAGGATGGTGACTTTGGCTTTGGCCAGCTTTGCAAGTTCGAGGCCGGCCGCAACCCCTTTGGTTGACAGGTCCGAGCCGTCGGATGCGATGAGGACATGCTTGTACATCTGCGGTCTCCGGGGGCAAAAGGGTGCGGTGGCGGTCGTCAGGCCGGACGAAGGGCGCGCAGCGCATTCAGGATGACCGCGACATCGATCGCTTCCTGGAGAAGTGCGCCTTGCACCGGCGGCAGGTAGCCGAGTGCCGCGGCCACCATCCCGATCGCAGAAAGCCCGATTCCCGCGAAGACGCTCTGAAGCGCGATCTTTCGGGAGCGCTGGCCGATGGCCATGGCCTCGACGAGCCCGTCGAGACTGTCGCGCAGGAGGATCACGTCCGACGCCTCCGCCGATGCGGCGGCCCCCTTGGCGCCCATGGCGATGCCGAGATCGGCGGCGACCAAAGCCGGCGCATCGTTGACGCCGTCGCCGACCATCATCACCGGTGCCTGTTGCTTCTCGCGCCGCACCAGCGCGATCTTGTCCTCCGGCACGAGGTCGGCGGCGATCGCGTCGAGGCCGAGGCTCTCGGTGATGGCGAGCGCGACATCCCGGCGGTCGCCGGTGGCAAGCACGATCCGCGTCACGCCGAGCGTCCGCAGCCGCGCCAGCGTCCCGGTAACATCCGGGCGGAGCGCGTCGCGCATCAGGACGAGCCCGGCAAAGGCGCCGTCGACGGCTAGCGCGACAGTGAGGGCGCCGGCGGGAACGGCGGCAGTCAGCGCCGACCGTTCGGCATCGGCCATCCCCGCGGCGACGAAGCCCTTGCCACCGACGCGCACGCGGCGCCCGGCAACGCGCCCCTCGACGCCTTCGCCCGGCACCTCCCGCGTCTCGGTCGGGAGCAAAAGGGCGAGCCCGCGTTCGACCGCCGCGGCGACGACGGCCTTGGCGACGGCGTGCTGCGACGCCTGATCGAGACTGGCGGCGAGCGACAGGACTTCGGTCTCCGTCCAGCCTTCGCCGACGACGATTTCCGACACGGCGGCGGTCCCGTGTGTCAGGGTTCCCGTCTTGTCGACGACGAGCGTCCTGATGCGGCCGAGCGTCTCGAGCGCGGCGCCGCCCTTGACGAGAACGCCGACCTTGGCCGCCCGGGAGATGCCGGAGACGATGGCGACGGGAACCGCAAGGATCAGCGGGCACGGCGTTGCGACGACGAGGACCGCGACGGCGCGGACGGGATCGCCGGACAGCCACCAGGCCAGAGCCGAGAGCCCGAGGGTCACCGCCATGAAGCCAAGGGCGTAGCGATCGGCAAGGCGCGTCATCGGTGCCTGCGACGTCGTCGCTTCTTCGACGAGGCGGACGATCCCGGCATAGGTGCTCCGGGCGGCCGGCTCGCTCGCCACGAGGTCGAAAGCTGCGCCGACATTGGTCGAGCCGCTCATCGCGGCGTCGCCGTCGCGTTTCGTCACCGGAAGGGATTCGCCGGTGAGCGGCGCCTCGTCGAGCAGCGCCGATCCCGAGACCGTCCCGTCAACGGGAAGGACATCACCGAGATGGACGAGCAGGCGGTCGCCGGCGGCAACCTCCGAAATCGGGATGGTGGCGAGGGTTTCGCCTGAATACCGCACCGCCGTGCGCGGGACGCGGTCGAGAAGCGCGTTCATCTCGCGGTTGGCCCGGCCCGCGGCATAAGCCTCGAGCGCCTGCCCACTGGCATACATCAGCGCGACGACGGCCGCCGCGAGTGTCTCGCCGATCAGCAGCGCCGCCGCCATCGAGAGGGCGGCCACGAGGTCCAGCCCGACATCGCCGCGGCGAAGGCTCGCGGCGATCTGCCAGAGAAGGATGGCGAGGACCGGCAGGACGCCTGCCGACCAGATCAGATCGGCAGCTTCTCCCTCGCCGAGCAGGAAGGCTGCGGTGCCGGCGCCGAGCCCTGCCACCGCGCAGCCGATTGGCAACAGCCTCGACAACCGCCTTTCGCGCTCGGCAAAGCGGACCGCTTCGACCGGCACGATAGTCGATGGCATCATCATGGCGTGCCTCCTCCAGAGGTCCGGCAGGTTCGACATGCCGCCCGAGGTAGGGCGTGCATCCATCTGAGCCGGGCGTTCAAGCTGTCCCCCGGCGATGGTCTGGCACAAAGCCTCGCCGCAGCCTCTGAAGTCGCGCCGAACTCCCGGAGACGGTCACTCTCTCTCAGCATGGACGGCGCACCGATGCCTTGATCTGGCGCAAACCCGGCGCCGTCTTCGGCGCCGCTGACAGAGTGCGGGCCGGTCGGGCCTCCCGCGCCGGACCTCGGTCCGCCCTGCCTTGGTTGATCCAGTGCCCTTAGATCGATATGGAGGCGGACTGCTCCTCGCCCGCAGTTGTCCCGTCGACGCGCCCAGGAAACGAATGCCGCTCTTCGACGTCCTGCCGCCCGATCTGTTCAAGCCGCTGGCTTCCCCGTCGCGGCGGCTCTATTCCGACCTCCTGCTGCATCTCTATCACCGGACCTTCGAACTCGCGCCGGAGGCACCGCGCCGTGCCGATGTCGTCAGCGAGGTCGAGGACTTCCTCTTGCGATGGGAAGCCACGCAGGAACCCGTTGCCGACGAGGAGGCGCTGGAGCCGTCCGGCGACGACCGCGCGCGCGCCACCTATCAGCGGCTGGTGGATACCGGGTGGCTTGTCGAGCACCGGGAGCGATACGTGCGCCTCGTCGACTTCAATCCCGAGGCGAGCATCCTCGTTCAGGCTCTGGCCGAGATCGAGAAGGGCGAGGCCCGCAGCTATGGCGGCGCGGTCCTCGGCGTTCTCGGCGCGCTGGAGGGAACCGCTGCGGAGCCAGACGAGCGGTCCGAAAGCCTTCGCAACGCCCTTCGGGGCGCGAACGAGTTCGCGGCCCACATGCGCACGGTCTCGATCTCGCTCCGCCAGGCCGAAGACCGGATCCTGAAGCAACCGAGTGTCCGGGAGGTGTTCCGGCATTTCTTCGAGGATTTCGTCGAGCGCCACCTCATCCGCGACTTCAAGACCTTGCACACGAAGGACAATCCGTTCCGGTTCCGCGCCGCCATCGTCCGTCAGGCGAACGAGATGATGATGGACGACAACCTCGTGGCAAGGCTGGGAGAGGCCTATGCCAGGGAGGGCAGGGCGGATGATGCGGCGGCCGGGCAGGAGCGGGTGCGGGAGGAGATCGCGGAGGTCATCGCCGTGTTCGACGCCGCCGACCTGCATCTCGATGCCATCGACGCCACCGTTGCGCGGATCGAGCGGCGGATCGTCAACACGGCCCGCTACATGGACCGGATCATCAACCCCTCGCAGGTGCGCCTCGTCGACGCCATCAAGGCCTTGGCCGACGACGGCCGCGAGGATGTTCCGGTCGCGACCGCCCTTCTGCCGCGCATCCTGCCGCTCGGCCCCGTCCACGTGCCGGCGCCGCGCCGCGAGCGGGCGGTCGTCGCCCCGACCGTCATCCGGGACGTTCCCCCCGATCCCGGCGCGCTCGTCTATGCCCGGGCCAAGGCCGAGTATGTCCGGCGCACCCGCGTCACGGCGCCGGTGCTTGCAAGCTATGTGGATAAGGTCCTCGGCGAGAAGACGGAGGTTCGCGCCAAGGATATCATGCTCGAGACGGTGGAGGACTTCGTCGCCTTCCAGCGACTGCGGGAACTCCCCTCGATCTTCAACGGGGCCTTGGCGTCCCGCTTCGAGCTCGTCCTCCTGCCTGGTCGCTGCTCCAACGACTGGATCTCCTGCCAGGATTTTCTGATACGACGGCGAATGCCTAGGGATAGTGATGCAGCGTGAGACCGACGAATTTCGCGATATCGTCGACGGCGACTGGGCCGGCGGCCATATCGCCGGCCGTCGCCCGTCGGCCGAGGAGATGACGCGGTCGCTGCAGGTGCTGCTCACGCGCCAGTGCATCTACTCGCACACGCCGGGGCTTGGCCGGACCTATGATCTCGTCCGTGCCTATCCTACCTTCTACGAACGCTATTTCGGCGCCCTCGGCTACCGGCTTGAGGTGTCGGCCCGTGATCAGATGGTGGCGCTCGTCGTTCCCGGCGACGAGGCGCGCTACGACGGCATGTTCGAGCGGCTGCGCAAGGACGAGACGATCGTCCTCCTGGCGCTGCGCCTTCTCTGGGAGGAGGCGATGCGGGCCCATGAGATCGGGGATGGCGGCGTCGTGGAGAAGACGACCGATACGCTGGTCGACCGCATCGAAAGCGCGACGCAAGCCGCGCCGCCCGACGAGATGCGGCTGCTCGACATCCTGCGCCGCTTCCAGCGCAACGGCGCCGTTCGTCTCGGCGAGCGCGACCGGGTGGGCCGCGTGTCGCCGCTTTCCATCCTCCCCGGGATCGCGGTCCTGGTGCCGGACTCCTACGTTGAGGACCTGATGGCCTGGGTCGCGGCGCCGCCTGCCGAGCGTAGCCCGGGCCTCGATCCGGACCGCACGGCGGTGGAAATCGAGCGCAGCACCGCGTCGGCGGATGCCGTCGTTCAGCAGCCGGCCGGCCGGGGCAGTACTCTTGTATAGCCTGCGCCGGATCTCGATCTCCAACTGGTATCTGATCGATGCCCAAGACATCGAGATCCGCGGCGAGGCCGCCCTGATCGGGCCGACCGGCGCCGGCAAGAGCTCCATCCAGGACGCAATCCAGACCGTCATCACCGGCGGCAATCACAACCGCCTGAACCTCAATGCGAGCGCCAGCGGTCGCTCGTCGCGCAGTGTGCTCGAATATTGCCTCGGCATGACCGGAGATCCCGCGCAGGATGGCCGTCCCTTGCGCAAGTCCTGCGAGAGCATCCTCGCGCTGACCTTCGTCCACGAATACACGGGGGTGGCCCTGTCAGTCGGCGTCGCCTTCGCGGCCCGCCATGGCGACAGCCGCGAGGAGGTGCTGTCGCGCTTCATCATCCCGGGGCACGACTTCTCGATCGCAGCCCTGCGCCGCGAGGAGGACGGGGTCTCGACCATCGCGCCCTTCGCGGAGGTCGCCGCGGACCTGCGCAAGGCGCATCCGGACATGGCCGAGTACAAGTCCTCGGCCGAACGCTTCACCGCCGACATGCTGGCGGCGATGCGCGGCGCTGCCTCGCCGCCGAATGCCCGCCACTTCCTGCGCGCCTTCTCCAACGCGCTGGCCTTCAAGCCGATCTTCGACCCCACGGTCTTCGTGCGCGAGTTCGTGCTGGAGCCCGATCCGCTGGATGTGCAGCGCGTCCGCACCTCGATCGCGACCTGGCGGGAGCTGGAAACGCTGATCGAGGAGGCGGAGGCCAAGCATCAGCGCGTCAGCCGGATTTGCTCCCGGTTCGAGGCCTGGGGGACAGCGCGCGTCGAGGCGGACCGATTGCGCTGGCGGGCGGCCGCTGCGGACGCGACCCGGGCAGCCCTCGAATTGCGCTCCGCCCGCGAACTTTCACGGACCCGATCGGCCAGCCTCGATGTCGAGCGCCATGTGCTGACCAGCCGCCGCGAATGGATCCGCAACTGGGACGAGGAGATCCGCTCCAAGCAGGCCTTGCTCGGCGCGGCCAGCGGCGAGGCGCAGCTTCGACAGATCGACGCCGAGGCGAAGCTCGCCGAGCGCGATCTGCGCGAGGCGGAATCCGCCTGGACCCGGATCCGCGGGGCGCTCGCCGATCTCGTGCGCCTGTCGTCCCTCGCCGACGTTCAGCGTCCCGGCATTCTTTCCGCCCAAGAGGCGGCGCGCCAGGCCCTGGCGCTGGTGCCAGTGGGAAAGCTGTTTCACGAGGCACTCCGCGGGCGTGCCGAGGAGGTCCAGGACCTTCTCTCCAGAGCCAGCGATCTTGATACGCTGCAGACAGCGCTCGATGATCTCGCCCACAGCCTTCAGGACGAGGTGCGCCATCTGCAGGAGGAACTGCAGCGAACGGCCGTCAGCCCATCACGGACGGGTGGTGGTGTCCTGTCGCGGGAGGCCGGGGCGCTTCTGACGGCGCTCGCCGCCGCGGGCATCCCCGCCGTTCCGCTGTGCGACGTCGTCGGGGTCGCCGATCCCGATTGGCAGTATGCGGCCGAGGCGCTGCTCGGGCGAGGCCGCGAAGCGATCATCGTCCAGCCACCGCTGCTGCCGCGCGCCTTTGATCTGATGTGGCAGAACCGAAACGCGTTTGCCGGCTGCACGCTGGTGAAGACGAGCGCCACCGCCTCGACCCGCACGAACACGCCGCCGGGCAGCATTCTCGAGGCGCTTCGCACGGAGGACCGGCACGCTTTGGCGTTCCTCACCGTCCGTATCGGCGCCTTCCGCAAGGCGGACAGCGAGGCGGAACTCGACCGTCTCGATCGCGGCATCATGCGCAACGGCAAGACGTCGTCGGGCATGAGCCTCTCCGTCCAGCGCGAGCTGAAGGAACTCCTCCTCGGGCGGCAGGCTGGCGCTTCCGGTGCCGATCAGGCCGACGGCAGCCGTGCGCGCATCGAGCGTGAACTCGCCGGGGCGACGATGCGCCTCAACGAGATCCGCGCCGCCGCCCGCCGCGTGCCCGGCATCCTCCAGGTCCTGACCGCCGATCCGCCGCTGGCCGAAATAGAGCACCGCGCCACCACGGCGCAGCTCCGGCACAGCGCGCTCCTGCGCGACCGGCGGTCCGTGGAGGAGAGCGACGCTGCCGGGCTCCGCGCCGAGCTCGACGACATCCGGGCAGAGCGCGACGCCCATGCCGCGGAACTGGCAGAGGAGGTCGAGCCGAAGATCGACGGTCTGCAGCAGGCCGTCGCCCATGCGAGGGCCAGGGAGACGGTCGCCGCGGAAAAGCTGAAAGCCGCTGTCGCCCTTCGCCGGAGTGCCTTTGCGGCGCTGGAGAGCGAGACCAACCGTGCGCTCGCCCGCCTCGACGGCAAGACGCGCTCGGCCGCCGAGGTCTGCGCCGCCTTCCGGGACGAGATCCGCGCCGGCGGTGCCCCGCGCCGCGACCTGATGGCCTGGCTCGCGACCTGCCGCAACGAAGCCCGCACCGGCGTCGACCTTGCCGAGGGACAGGCACGGCGCGACCAGCTGGCCGCGCTGCGGGATCTTGGCGACTACGCGGCGCAGTGGCGGATCGCCGTTCCGGTGGTCGACGCCGACAGCATGATCGCCGGCTATCGCTGGATCGAGGAGGAGCGACAGCGTCTCGAGGAGAACGATCTGAGGGTTTACCGCGAGGCCTGCGCGAGTGCGGCGGGCGAGATGCGCCGGATGTTGCGCGAGGATCTCCTGGCGCGGTTGTCCGAAAAGCTCGGCAATGTCCCGCACCGCATGGAGGCGATGAATCGTCTTCTGCGGCGCCACCGCTTCACCGGCCAGACCTACGCCTTCACCTATGTCGTCGACGGACGCTTTGCCCGTCTCCACGATCTCGCGGCGAGGGTCGCCGACGGCGATCTCTCGGAGGCGGTCTTCGAGGCGTCGATGGAGGATGTGGAGGCGATGATCGAGGGGGGCGAGGACGCCTCGGCGATGGCGGACTACCGCCAGTACTTCACCTTCGAGATCGTCATGACGGACGCAAAGGGAGCCCGGACCAGCCTGTCGTCGCGGGCGATGAAGGGCTCGGGCGGCGAGGCGCAGGTGCCGTTCTACGTCGCGATCGCCGCCTCGCTGTCACTGGCCTACTTCCCCGGCCACATCGCCGGTCGCCCGGTCGGCATGGGGCTCGCGCTGTTCGACGAAGCCTTCAACAAGCTCGACGTCCCAAATACCCAGGCGCTGCTGCGCTTCTTCAAGGACATGGGCCTCCAGCTTCTCATCGCCGGGCCAGAAGACAAGCGGGCGACCTTCAGCGAGGTTCTCGACACCATCGTTCTCGTCAACAAGTCTCTCGACGGCACCTCCGTCTACATCGACACCGAGCATCCCCGCGAGGCGGCAAAGCAGGCGCTGGCCGAACTGAACCCGGACCATCGCGACCTCGGAGACCTGCGGTCGGCCGTGATCGCAACCTGAGAGAACGACCGGCGTCCAGGTTGGAGGCCTCCGGCAAGAGGAATTGAAGGATATGTTCCGGCCTAGCGCACCGGCGCATGGGCCGACCCCTGGGCCGTCACCGAGCGCTCGATGCGCTCACGGTCGAGAACACCCGAACGGCGCAGTTCCTGTTTCAGCTTGTCGATCGGCGGCGCGTAGAGGAAGCCGAAAGAGACGCAGTGCCCGCGCCCCTCAACCGCGTGGTGGAGACGGTGGGCTTGAACCAGTCGCTTGGCATAGCCCCGATGCGGAACATAGCGGAACGGCCAACGCTGGTGCACGAGCCCATCGTGGACGATGAAGTAGAGCAGGCCATATAGTGTGATGCCCCACGCAATCGCCAGGATCACCGGCGACAATGCCTGCCCGACGAAGAACAAGGTGACTGCAAAGCCGCTGAACACCACGGCGTAGAGGTCGTTCTTCTCGAAAAGCCCCTCGGTCTCCTCGTGGTGCGACTTGTGCCAGGCCCAGCCGCTCCGTCCGTGCATGACGTATCGGTGCATCGCCCAGGCAAAACCCTCCATCGCCGCCACAGTCACGAGCGCTATGAGGACGTAAAGGAGAATCTCAAATGTCATGGCAGCTCTGCGGGTTGCACGTCTGACGGACGCGGCGTGTTGGCGTCTGTCGGTTGCCGAAGATATGGGGATCGGCCGATGGCTGGCAAGGCTTGCAGGCTGCGCCTTATCCTCGCAGGCCATGCCTCGGTCGGCACCACTTCAGACGAGGCCAAGAACCTTTAACGCCCCGAGCAAAAGGCCGTCCCCTATCGACAAGGACAGGACCACCTCGATCAGGATCGCCATCACCAGCGTAGCGCGCCACCCGATCAGTTGGGCAACAAAGAAGCCGAGGATCACGCAGCCGGTGTCGCTCATGGAGTTGACGATGCTGTCGCCCGCATAGGCGCCCGGTTGGCCCGAACCGTTGAACAGGCGGATCACCGGCGGCGTGTTCTCGACGACCTCCCAGACGGCGCTCCCGATCACCGCGACCATCAGCTTGGCGCGGGTCGACCAGCCAGGCTTCAGTCCGTTGATGAAGACGTACAGGCCGGCTCCGAAGACGCCGTGCATGAATGAGTAGGGATCCGATAGGTGCTGGGAGTTGGCTCCCTCCTCGAAGCCAGCACTCCACAGACGAAGCGGCTCGAGCCGGGGCAGGAACGAACGCCCGAACAACCAGAGCAAGCCTGCGGCCACGCCATTGACCAGGAGCATCAACAGCGCGCAAGCGCCGAGCGACGGCTTCGCTGCGTCGGACCGCTCTGGGGTCATGAAGGGCGCGAGACGACCCTGGTTCGCATCGGGGGAGGCTTCTGTCATTGCCCGCGAGATATGGAGCCGCCATCGACCTGGTCCATAGCCCTGTGTGGCGCTTGATCCCAATCGTTTGGTTTGACTTCTCGCGCCTCAGGGCGAGGGTTGACCCTCTCGACCTTCTGGCGTGCAAATCAACCGCCATTGGCCGAAGCCCTTTAAACAACGCTGACGTGCCCAATCTCTCCAACGGGAGTGTCGGGAGGCGATACGCCGCATGCCACCCGATGACCCCGCAGATTAGGATGAAAAGATGGAGATGAGTGAGGTCACCCCGATCAGCCCGAAACTCTTCGCCCCGCGCGAAGACACGACCGCGCAGAGGCCGCGGCTGCGTCCGTTTCAGGCGGCCATCGGTCTGTCGCTTGCGGGCTGCGTGCTCGTTGCCTGGATGACGATCCACGTCGCGACGGTTTTCTTTCTCGATCTCAGCTGGGGCACGCTGCCGTTCGTTCCGGTCATCATCGCCGTGCAGTGCTGGTTGACGGTGGGCCTCTTCATCGTCGCGCACGATGCGATGCACGGCTCGCTCGCGCCCGGCTGGACGCGGCTGAACACGTTCATCGGCACCTTTATCCTGACGATCTATGCGGGTTTTGCGTGGCGCCAGATTCGCAGCGCGCACATGGCCCACCATGACGCTCCGGGCACCGCCGACGACCCCGACTTCTGCGCCGACGAGCCCGATCGTTTCTGGCCATGGTTCCGCACCTTCTTCACGCGGTATTTCGGGCGCCGCTCCATCCTTTTCGTGTGCACGGTGGTGGCCAGCTACATCCTCGTTTTCCGCGCCCCGGTCTTGAACGTCGTCCTGTTCTATGGACTGCCATCGCTGCTGTCGTCGTTGCAGCTGTTCTATTTCGGCACCTTCCGCCCGCACCGTCACGAGGAGGAGAACGGATTCGCCGACGAGCACAATGCGCGCTCGAACGAGTTCGGGTACCTGGCGTCGCTCCTTTCCTGCTTCCACTTCGGCTACCACCACGAGCACCACACGCAGCCTTGGGTCCCGTGGTGGGGCCTGCCGGCCCATTGGCGGGAAGGTCGGCAGTCCTGACGTTCACGCCGTCCGAGGTTCAAAAGAACTGACCTGACTGACCGACATCCAGCTTGCGCGGCAGGAGAGGAGCACCCGCTATCGGCGGAAACCAGAGTGGCGCCGTCGACGAGAAGCCCGTTGGTGCCATCGACGTGAACCGTCGCGCCGCCGACGTTCTGGGGATCGGCAACCTGTCCGGCAACATCTGCTGCCACCACCTTCAGCCCAGCCATGGTTCGCCTTGCCGCGAGAGTGCGGTTCCGAAAACAACCCTGCGCTGCCGTATCGAAGGAGTGGCCGCTCCGGCGCAATTCACGCGGCCGTTCCGATAGCAAGGCGGGGTGGGGAGGGGGCGGTCCGCTTGCAGCTCAATGTTCGCGATAGCTGACATTTCCCGCAGGAGTTCGGGCCGAGAATGGACCTTCAGGGGTCGAATTTGCGAAATTTGGTTTCGTCCCGCATCGGGGGCCTTGCAGCCTTCGGTGGCCTCTCTCCGCTTCGTGCCCATGCCATGAAAGCAGCGCCGCCTAGAATCATGGCGAGGAAAAGGGCAGCGACCACAACCGCGAACCAAAACGCTTCGGGATCTCCGTCAATCGATACGATCCCAGGCCGACGTGCCCGAATGGTCCCGTAACTCCAAGCTCCGTAGAGTTGGGAAACAGCGAAGATCGTGCCGGTTCCGACAACGATAGCTGAAATCGCAAGCTTCGTGCGTTCGAGCAGGCGGTCGCGACCCAAACGGTTCATTGTTTATGCCTCTTCCTACAGCCTTGAAGCAGTCTATTGCCCCAATGGTTTATGAGACGCTGACTCATAGTTGGATGTTGTGATTCATGAACGACCGCTTCCGATGATGCTGTTTCCTCTGGTGAACGGCTCAGAAGAGTCGTGAACAGACCCGCAGTTTTAAGCGAACTGTCGTCGGTCGCTGGCGTTCGGTGTCAGGTGTCATGCCTACCCGGCGCTGGGGTCGTCGGACGTGCCAGGACCGTCGAAAAATAAGGGCAGTTCTGCGCAGCCTACATCCCGTGATTGCGGGCTCTCCAGTCTATTGCTCATTTTCCATGATCACTTGCGACAGTGAGCAATTCGACAGGGAATCTTAGGGCCCTCTTAGAAGTTAAGCGCCTAACGGTCCGCCGCGCGAGACCGGCTGTTGGTTGTCGCCCCGGAGACCGACGTGAACCACTTTTTCCCGACCAAATCCGACCTGCTGCTGGCCGCGCTCGACAAATCGATGGCGACGATCGAGTTTGCGATGGATGGCACCATCCTTACCGCCAATGCCAATTTCTGCGCACTGATGGACTATTCGCTGTCGGACATCGTCGGGCAGCATCATCGGCTGTTCCTCGACGAGGGCTATGCGGCGTCGCCAGAATACGCCTCTTTCTGGAAGCGGCTCAGCGATGGTGAGTTCGAGTGCAGCGAGTTTCTGCGGTACGGTCGGAACCGCAAGCAGGTCTATATCCGCGGCAACTACAATCCGGTGGCCCGGCCGGGGCGCAAGCCGCACAAGATCGTCAAGTTCGCCAACGACATCACGGAATCCAAGCTCGAACAGATCGAGAAGTCCGCGAAGATCGACGCCATCGGCCGGGCGCAGGCGCTGATCGAGTTCACGCCGACCGGCGAGATCATCGCCGCCAACGCCAATTTCCTCGCCACGATGGGATACCGGCTCGAGGAAATCATCGGCCGTCATCATCGGATCTTCGTCGAGCCCGCGGTCGCACTGGCGTCCGCCTACGCCGTCTTCTGGGAGCGGCTGCGGAACGGCGAGTTCATCGCCGACGAGTTCAAGCGCATCGGCAAGGACGGTCGGTCTGTCTTTATCCAGGCGTCCTACAACCCGATCTTCGACCTCAATGGCAAGGTGGTGAAGGTGACGAAGTTCGCGACGGATGTCACGGAGCGTGTTTGCGTCGTGAACCGCCTCGACGAAGCGCTCGACCGACTGGCGAAGGGGGACCTCGTGCAGCGGCTGGATCGCCCGTTCATCCCCTCTCTCGAGCCGCTGCGGGTCAGCTTCAACTCCTCCGTCGAGCACATGCGAGATACGCTCCGGTCCGTTGGCGTCAACGCCCTGGAGATTGGCAACGGCGCCGATCAGATCCGCATCGCCGCGGACGATCTCGCCCAGCGGACCGAACCGCAGGCGGCGGCTCTCGAAGAAACCTCGGCGGCGCTGTCCGAGATCACGGCGGCGGTCAACACCTCCAGCAAGCGGGCCGACGAGGCAGGCGAGCTCGTGTCCCGTACCAAGGGCGGGGCTGAACTGTCGGGCCAGGTCGTGGCGAAGGCGACGGCGGCGATGGCCGAGATCGCCCATTCCTCCGACGAGATCGGCAAGATCATCGGCGTCATCGACGAGATCGCTTTCCAGACCAATCTCCTGGCGCTAAATGCCGGCGTCGAGGCGGCCCGGGCGGGGGAGGCTGGCCGTGGCTTTGCCGTCGTCGCCCAGGAAGTGCGCGGGCTCGCCCAGCGTTCAGCGGAGGCTGCCAAGGAGATCAAGAGCTTGATCTCGACGTCTGGTCGGCAGGTCAGCGCGGGCGTCGACCTGGTCTCGCGAACCGGCGAGGCGCTGCAGGCCATTGTTGGCGAGGTCACCGAGATCCACGCCCACGTCATCGCGATCGTCTCGTCGGCCCGCCAACAGGCGGTCGGTCTCCAGGAAATCAACGTCGCGCTCGGCACGCTGAACCACGGCACGCAGCAAAATGCCGCGATGGTCGAGGAATCGACGGCGGCGAGCAACAGCCTGGCCGCCGAAGTGCACGCGCTGAATCAGCAGCTGCTGCAGTTCCAGACTGAGGACGACCAAGTGACTGGACGCCGCTCCAGCGCTGACCGCCAGAGATCCCAACGTTTCGGACTGCAGCTGATAGCGTCCTAGGCATCCCTGTAAAGTTAGGTCCCTCACTGCACCGCGCACCGGTGCGGGTGGAGATCATGAACTCTTGAAATATGGCCGGCTACGAGTTCTCGCAGGAACGGACGCGCGCTCAGCGCAGGCCGGGTTCCAGCCAGACGCTCATTCCGGTGTCCAGGTCGGCCACGGCCTCCTTGGGCTCGGCGCGCAGCAGGAAGCTGTTGAGGTCATGGTCGCCCACCGCCCTTGCGGCGCGCCAGGTGGCAAACTCTCCGAGCGCGCGCAGTTCGGTGACGTGCGCCTTGAAAGCGCGGTCCTTGGCATCCGTCAGCGTGATTTCGGCGCCGACCCGTAAAGCCCCGAGCCGGTCTTCGCGCAAGGTGAACGCGAACCATCGGTCCGCTCCGGCTTCCAGAGTGACGACGGTCTGGCCGCGCGGGATGACCTCCCCGGGGGAGGCGACGATCAGCCGGACCTCGCCGTCGGCGGGGGCGAGAAGGTTGGTTTTGGCGCGCTTGGCGGCGACAAGGGCCATCCGGGCTTCCGACAGGGCCAGATCTGCGTCCGCGCTGGCCCTCTCCTCCGCCGTCGGACCCGCCATGCTCCGTTGATAGTCGGCTTGCTGTAGCCGGAGTCTCGCCTCCGCCTTGCGGAGCGCGCCGGCCGTCTCGTCCCGGTTCTGCTGGCTCTGGACATTTCGCGCCGCCAGCGTGTCCACCCTCTGGAATTGCTGCTTCGCCAGGTTCCGGTTCGACTCGGCGATCTCAACATTTCGCCGGGCGATATCGACCAGCTCCTTGCGCATGCCGGCATAGACGCGCGCGCGATCAGCCCGCGCCTTGGCCACCGAAGCCTTGGCCTCTTCGAAGGTTGCATCAAGCGTGGGGCTGCTCAGAACGGCGATGACGTCCCCTTTCTTCACCCGCTGGCCCGGTGTCACCGCCACGGCCTCGAGGCGGCCGTCCACTTCCGCCGCGATCTTGACCTCGGTCTCCCGCACGAGGCCGACGATCGCCGTTGTCGACAGGCGCCCCCCGGTCCCGGCGCTGTAGGAGACGGCCGCGACGGCGCCGGCACCGGCAATGACGAGAAGCACGAGCGCAGGCGCAAGGCGCCGCAGCGATCTAGCCATTTTGGGTCTCCCGGCGGCGCATCATGGTGGCCGCCAGCATAGCGAGCGCGGCATAGATGCCGGTCAGCATCCAGAGGGTCGTCCAGTCCCTTGTGACGTCCTGGAGGCTGGCGCCCATCTGGTTGATCCGGACCAGCCCGTCGATCGCCGACGTGCTGGGAAAGATGCGGCTGGCGTTGCGCAGCACGTCGGGAATGGATTCGAGCGGCCATGCGACGCCGACCATGAAGAACAGCGGGACGCTGGTCGCGACGAAGAGGAGGACCGCGGTTTCCCGGCGCTCGAACCATTCCCCGACGAGCTGCCCGAGAAGACTGCTGGCGATGAGGAAGGGCACGGCCATCGCGACGATGTCCAGGGGGTTCCCGAGCGTCGAGAAGCCATACAGCCGGGGGAGGACGAACAGGTAGAGCGCGGCGCCCGGAGACGCGGCACAGAGATGCGCCAGAGTCTGGCCGAGGATCGCCCGGGCGGTGCCGCGCCGCCGTCTTGCGGCCGCCCCGCCCTCCTCGAAAGCGATGCCGCCCAGCATGGCGGAGCCCATGAGAAGGGTCTGCTGCAGGATCAGCACGAAGGCTGCCGGGACGATGTAGCTGGCATAGCCGCCGGTCGGGTTGAACAGCGGCTGCGAGACCACTTCTATGGGAGAGGCGCGCACGAGACCTGCCAGCGCGAGGCTGCCATCGGGGCGCGCGCCGTTGGCCGCGACCTCTGCCGAGACCACGCCGGCCGCTTCCCGAATGCCCTGGAGGGTGCGGTTGAAGAGAAGGAAATAGGCCGAATCCACATAAGCCGCGATCCGCGCCGTGCTGCCGCGCAGCACGTCCCGCGCGGTTCCCTGTGGAATAGCGAGAATGGCGAACACTTCGCCGCGCGCGAGAGAAGCCTGCGCTTGCGCGAGGGACTTCGTCTGCGCCGTGACCATGACCGCCTCGTCGGCATTGAGGGTCTGAACCAGAGCGCGGCTGAGCTCGGTGCCATCCTGGTCGACGACGGCGACCGGAATGTCCCGGAGGACCTGACCGAGATAGGGCTGGGGATAGAGCGCGCCGTAGACGAGGGGCGCCAGCACCATCAAGGCAAACACCCCGCGGTCGCTGAGGATGCGGCGCATTTCCGCTGACATGGCCGGGCCCACGCCGGCGCCAAGTGCCTCCGGAGCGGCCGGGCGGGGTCTGGGCGAGGGGCGAAAGGTTTCCGCGACGCTGCCAAGGCGCATGCAGGCGAGCGCGGCGGTGCCGGCCGCGAACGCGGCAAGGATTGCAAAGGGCCCGGCCGAGACGGCGGTCGGCAGGCCGCGGGCCGCCTGCTCGAACAGGATCTGCATGTACCAGCGCAGCGGCAGCAGCGATCCCCAGGCATGCGCGAACCCGTTCATGGCAAAGAGCGGAAAGCCGACACCCGCAAAGCCGAAAGCGGGCGAACAGACGATGGCCGTCAGACTGAGGCCGAGCGCGAGGTTTCGCACCAGAAGCTGCAGAAGGGCACCGATGGCGAGATAGGAGATCAGCAAAAGGCATGCCGCCACCGCCGCCTGCAGGGCGTCGCCGCGGAACGGGATCTGGAACATCCCTTCTACGATGACCGAGACAGTGGCCATCATCACGGCGAAGAGAACGAAGAGCGGGGTCAGCTTGCCGAGGATGGCGACCAGCGGGCTTCCCCCCGCCGACCTCAGCCAGGCGCCCATGCTGCGACGGGAGAACTCCGAGCCGACGGCGTAGCCTGCTGCGATGGCGGTCACGACATGCAGAACGGTCGGGAGAACCGAGCGCAGCAGAAACTGCGCAAAATTCAGCGCGGGATTGGTCAGGACATATTGCTCGACCACCAGGGCCCCCGGCCTGAAGGTGGCGCTGCGAACCGGTGATGAGATGGTCGCCGTGACCGACCCCAGCGCCGCGGAGACGGCACTGGCCGCCGTGTTGCCGGGCGTAAAGAACTGTCGGTTGTAGAAGACGACGATCTGCGGACGCTTCGCTGCGAGAAGGGATCTCTCGAAGTCCGGCGGGATGTAGACAGCCGCGATCGCCTGCCCCGAACGGATGGCCTGCATGGCGCCGTTGAGATCGGTCGACCGCTCGGAGACGATGACCGACGGAGACGACGACACCGCCTGCACATAGAGCATCGAGGTCGGCGTGCGGTCGGCATCGACGATGCTGACATGCAGGTCGCGGATGACGGCATTGCCAAAGGTGAGGGCGAGCAAGGCAAAGGCGAGGAGTGGCATTCCCAATGCCAGAAAGAGCGCGACGCCATCCCGGCGCATCCAGCGCCACTCCCGCCGGGCGACGAGGAAGAAGCCGGGGGCGGGGGGGCGCCTCACGGGCGCCCGGCCGGCGCTTCGGCATAGACGCTCATGCCCGGGCGAAGCTCGGGGTTCGGCTCCACCGGATAGGCGCGCACCTCGAAGCTCCTGAGGTCGAAATCGCCCGTCGCCCGCGTGGCGCGCCAGCCGGCATATTCGCCCTTGGCGGAGATCCATCGCACCTCGACCAGGATCTCCCGATCCTGAAGCGCCGGCACGCGCATCCGGAAGCGATCGCCGACCTTCAAGCCTCGGACGAGATCCTCGCGCAGATCGAAGCGCAGCCAGACGTCGGAAAGGTCGACCAGGGACATCAACTGCACGCCGGGTGAGACGAATTCGCCGACCTCCGTGCCGATCTGGTAGACCTGCGCCGCCAAGGGCGCTCGGACGATTAGCTCGTCGATCTGGGTCTGGATCGTCGCGACGGCGGCTTGCGCCCGCGCGACATTGGCCGAGGCCACGCCCTGCTCTTCGCTTGTGGACCCCGCAGCCGCTTCGTCATAGGCGAGCTTGGCCTGTTCGGCCCCTTGCTGCGCGATCTGCAGCGCGTTCGTGGCCTCGTCGAGCCTCTGGATCGTCGCATTGCCCTTGGCGGTCAGGGCCGACACCCTGGCATAAGTGGACTTCGCCGTGGCGAGGTCGGCCGCGGCGCTCTCGATGGCGGCCTTCTTCTGTGCGATCACCTCCGCACGGGTGCCAGCCTCGATCCTGGCGAGATCGGCCTCAGCCACGGCGAGCGCTGCCCGCGCCTCGTTGGCGCGCATCTGGATCTCGGGATTGTCGATCTCGAAGAGGACCTGTTGGGCGCGCACGCTCTCGCCGCGCGTCACCGGGCGGCTGGCGACCCGGCCATCGACGCGGGCCGCAATGTCGATGCGGGTTGCCCCTGCCTCGCCCTGGATCAGGAGCGGTAGCGGCAGGAGCAGATACCAGAGCGACAGCCCAAAGATCGCCGTCATGATCAGGCCGGCGAGGAGGGCCGGCAGTTTCGACAGGACAGGCTTTGTGGAAGCGGGGATCGGCGGCTCGGTCGAAAGGGGACCGAAATGCGCCCCCGGCTCGCTCTCTGCAGTCATCGTCCAATGGCCCCGGAAGTCAGATTGCTCGGTCTTTCATGCACTGGTATCGAAGGCGGTATGGTCGAAGGCACTGGCGGCGGTGCTTCAGTATTCGCGGAACATCCGCTGGATGTCGGCGGCATCCTTCGTCTTCGTCAGGGCCAGCTTCAGCAGCACCCGGGCCTTGGCCGGGTTCAGCTCGAGGGACGCGACGAGCCCCAGACTGTCGTCGTCCACCTCGTTGTTCCGGTAGACGATTCCGGACGGCAGCCGGGTGCTGCGGACTACGACGACGCCCGCCTTCACCGCAGCGGCCACCCGCTCGAGGGCCGGCCCGGTCATGTTGCCGTCGCCGACGCCCGCGATCACCAGACCCTTCGCTCCCTTCTCCACGGCGGCGTCGATCAGGTCGGGGCTCATTCCGGCATGGGCGTAGAGGATGTCGACCCGCGGCAGGCTCTCGAGACCCTCGACGCCGAACTCGCTGGACGGGCCCCACCGCGACGCAGGCTTCGAGAACCAGGTCACGACGCCGGTATTGGACACGGCGGCAAGGCCGCGATTGCCGCTTTGAAAGGTCTGCACGTCGGTCGTGCTCAGCTTGGCGACGTTGCGGGCATAGTGAACCTGGTCGTTCAGCACCACCAGCACGCCCCGACCCGCCGCTTCGGGGTCGATGGCCACCGCCACGCCGTTATAGAGATTGCTCGGTCCATCCGCACTGACGGCCGTCGCCGGCCGCATCGATCCGACGAAGACGATCGGCTTCGTCGACCGGGTGACGAGGCTGAGGAAATAGCTCGTCTCCTCCATCGTGTCGGTGCCGTGGGTGACGAGCAACGCGTCGACGTCGGGCGACGCGGACAAGGCCTCGACCCGCTCGGCCAAGGTCAGCCAGACCGCGTCGCTCATGTCCTGGCTGCCGATGTTGACCACCTGCTCGCCGGAGATGATCGCGAGCTTGTCGAGGCCGGGAACCGCGGCCACGAGATCCTTGATGTCGAAGGAGCCGGATGTGTAGCCGTAGCCGCCCTCCGGCGCCTGTGCGCCGGCGATGGTCCCGCCCGTTGCGAGGATCGTGACGTGCTTGGCGCCTTGCTCGGCTCGCACGGTTCCCACGGCCCCCGCCAGCAACGCCGCCGCGCCTGCGATCATCACCAAGCTCATCCATGAACTGCCCACGGTTTCCTCCCTGCCTCAGCCAGCAAGCCTGTTTGCCCCGCCAATCCTCGAGCGTCGCCCTTCGCGTTAGGCATTGCGGGCCGCGGACCGAGCCCCCGACAGAGCGCCCGCTCCTGGTTCGTCTCAGGCTGTCTTGCTGGCCTCGTACTCGGCCGCGTAGCCCGCCGCGACGCTGCGGATGGCGCGCCCGATATTGTCGTAGACATGGTCCGGCAGGTTGGCGAAGGAGACGCGCACGGACCAAGCGGGCGCATCGAAGCCGCTGCCGTTCAAGAGCACGATCCCATGATCCTCGGCGAGCTTGAACACCGGATCCAGCGGATGGACATTGACTTTCACCCAGTCGACGACCTCCGCGCCGACATATTTGCGCATCCAGAATTCGAAATCGATGAGGCCATAGTAATAGTCGAAGTGACTGTCCTTGCCGACGTCGATTCCCAGTCCCTCGATCGCGGCTTCCACGCGTTTCTTGACGATGCCGATGCAGCCGCGCTGGTAGTCCTTGCGGACATCCATCAGCTCGCTGATCGAGAACAGCATCATCATGACCTGTTGCGGCAGCGACAGCCCGGCCGTGTGGTTCAGTGCGACGTCGCGGCTATCGGCGACGATGCGGTCGATGAAGCTGATGTCGCGGGGCGTGAGCGTCAGGGCGCCGTACCGCTTGTCGATCAGCCTCAGCGTCTCCTCGGGCAGAGCGGCGATCAGCCTGTCGAAGACGTTGTTCTCGTGGACCGCGATGGTCCCGAGCCGCCATCCCGTGCACCCGAAATACTTGCTGTAGGAGTAGACCCCGATCGTATTGAAGGGGAATGCGCCGAGCAGTCCCCGGAAGCCCGGCACGAAGGTCCCATAGACATCGTCGGTCAGAAGGATGAGGTCCGGGCGTTTCTCGAGGATCTCGCCGATCTTGGCGATGACCGCGTCCGACAAGGCGATGGCGCTGGGGTTGCCGGGATTGACGACGAAGAACGCCTTGATCTTCGGGTCAAGCAGCTTGTCCAGTTCGGCGTCGCTGAACTGGAAATGGTTCTCCTGCGTCGCGCGGATGTCGACGACCTCCAGCGCGAAATCCTCCAGATGCGGCATTTCGAGATAGGGGGTGAAGATCGGAACACCCAGCGCGATCGTATCCCCCGGATTAACCAGCCGGTTGGATTTCAACGACTTGAAGATGTAGCACATCGCCGCCGTGCCGCCCTCGACGGCATAGATGTTGAACTTGCCAGCGGGTTTCGGGTCCCCGCACATCGCCCACTGCAGGTATTCGCGAACCACCTGCTCGTTGTGCACCAGCATCCGGTCGGGAACCGGATAGTTGTCGCCGTTGATCGCGTCGACCAGTTCATGGACGAACTTGTCGGGCTCGAAGCCAAAATGCTGGATCGTCCACTTTATCATCGCCGCAAGGCTTGTCGCGCCCGGCAAGGCCGCGTGCGCCGCCAGCCAAGTCTCGGCCCGCTCGGCAATGCCGGCTGGCCTCGCCATGCCGCCGATCCCGGGCGGCAGATCCATCACCCGCTTGCTTTCGGTGATGGCGAACTGGCCGAGGGTGTAGAAGGCCTCGCGCGGTGCCGTCGCGATCCAGTTGGGATTGCCCCGGCCGGCATTGATGTAGGTCAGCGCGGAGGCGGAGGTGGAGGACGACTTCAGCGCCGCCTTGGACAGGAAGTCCTTGATCTCGAAAGGGCTGAGCGCCTCGTAGGGGGCCAGGCGGTGATCATCCATAAGAGCTCCTCCCAGAGCATGTTACGAGGGTGCCGAGCGCGCGACCGTGCTCAGCCGTTCTGCGTCATCAGGACGATCACCATTCCGAAGATCGTCAGCAGCATCTGCCCGACGGCATAGGGCAGGCCGTAGCCGAGGGCGGGGACCTTGCTGCGCGCGGTCTCCTGGACCATGCCGAGGGCCGCCGTCGTGGTCCGGACGCCGGCGCAGATGCCGAAGAGGATCGCGGGGTGGAACTTGAAGACGAAGTGCCCCAGCAGGATCGCAAACAGGAGCGGGATGGCGGTCGCCACCGCGCCCCAGAGGAAGAGGCTGATCCCGACCTGCTGCAGGCCGGCCACGAAGCCCGGCGCCGCGTTGAGGCCGACGACGGCGATGAAGACGTTGAGGCCGAGCGTGTTGAGCAGCCACAAAGCCGGGCCGGGAATGCTGCCGAAGGTCGGATGGATCGTCCTGACATAGCCGAGCAGCAAGCCTGCCAGCAGCGCCCCGCCGGATGTCGACAGGCCGAGGGGAATGCCGGCGACCGGAACGCTGATCGCGCCCACCAGTCCTCCGATGACGATCCCGGCCGCCACCACCATCAGATCGGTGGCCTCCACCGGGCGATCGGCAAAACCGACCGCCTTCACCAGGGCGTCGACATGCGTCCGGCTGCCCTGCACCGTCAGGATGTCGCCCCGCAGCACCTCCGTTTCCGGCAGAACCGGGATTTCGATGAGGTTGCGCATGATCTTGCGCAGATAGATGCCGCGCGTGACGGGCTCGTCGGCCAGCTCGCTCAGCGTGTGGCCCGAATATTTCCGGCTGCGGACAAAAATGTCCGCCTGCTCCACCGGGATGTCCAAGAGGTCGCGGTCGTCGACTTCCGCGACGATGGTTTCGATCTGCTCGACGAGGATTGGGCGGGGTCCCGAAATGGCGACGATGTCGCCCGGCGCTAGGACCGTCGCGGCATCGGCATCGAAGATCCGGTCCCCCCGGCGTACGCGCTCGATGAAGATGCGAAGGCCGGGAAACAGCTCGGCGACCGGCTTGCCGGTCAGCACGGCCGAATCCACCCGGTAGGCGCGGACATCGACGTTGCGGTAGGCCGAGAACACGCCGGCGTCGCGGCCCTTCACGCCGCCCATCTCGACCTCGTACTCGGCGCAGGCCTTCGCCAGATCGACACCGATCATCTTCGGACCCACCTGGGCGAGAAGGATCGCCAAGCCGATGGTGCCGAAGATGTAGCTGACGGCATAGGCGATCGGGATGGCGTCGGCATAGGCCTTCGCCTGATCGGCCGGGAGCCCGAGCCGGCTGATCTGATCGGTCGCCACGCCGATGGCGGCGGACGTCGTCTGCGAGCCGGCATAGAGGCCCGCGGCGTAGCCCATGTCGAGGCCGGCGATCGTCGCGCAGGCGAGCGGCACCAGGAGGCACAGGGAAAGCACGAGCACCGAGAACACGACCTGCTTGGGCCCATCTCTGCTCAGCCCCGCGAAGAACTGCGGGCCGACGCCATAGCCGACGGCGAACAGAAACAGCATGAAGAAGGTCGACTTGATCGGCCCGGGCACCGCGATCCCGAGCTGGCCGATGGCGACGGCGGCCAGCAGCGTCGCCGTGACGTTGCCGAGATTGAATCCCGCGATCTTCTTCGGCCCTATCCAGAACCCGATGGCGAGCGCAACGAAGATCGCGAGCTCCGGGTACTGGCGCAACGTGTTCACAACCCAGTCGCTCATCCGGATCCCAGGGGTCGCCGTTAGAGGGGATGACGCCGTGCCGGCACGACGGGCTGCGGTAAGATGCCGGAAGCATGGCCGAGCCGGCCGCAGGGGAGAAAGCCACAACTCGTTTCGCGGCGGCCCCGGCAGTTTTCCCCGGTACTCGGCTGTCAGTAGACTTGGACATTTTACGCAGATGATGAAGGCTTCAAACGGTGGCGCTACCGACAGGCAAAGGAGCCTGCGCACTGCGGCGATGCCTCATGTGCTTATGACGTGCTGTTATCGCGACAGACATAGTGCGCGGCGTGCTTCCCTATGGAGCTTGGTGGGAGTTGCTGGAACCCTTTCATCCGCGGTCCTTGCTTTTGTGCGCGAATGGAACTGTAGGTCGGCATAACTATAAAATATTCAATAATTCGAGTAGGAGGTTAACCATCAAGTAACGCATGTGTCAATGTAGTTTTACATGTATGTCTATTTGTATGGGCTGCAAACATTCACGAGTGTTGAGCTCGTCAGACAGTAGGGCGTATCGAGACCCAATGTTCACCCACGCGATCAAGGACGGTTGCCCAAGCCGAATTGATTGTCGGCGAAAAACGATGCGAGGGTATGGACGCGGAACATTCACGGCCTAGCATTGTCCGCAGCGAGCCATATGAGGGGCGGGGCATGTCACTACGGCCTTTGGCGCCTCTTTCCCGAACGGGGCTCTTCGTCGGCATGCTCCTGCTCGCGGCTTCGCTGACGCCCAGCCTTCTGCCGCGCGACGCGGTCATCCAGGGCTTGCTGTCTGGAACTTCCCTGTCGGTCGGGTATCTCCTCGGCGTCTGCATCCGGGCCGCATGGCGCTTTGCCGAGCTCCCGGAGGGATCAGGGCGCCAGCGCGTGATCCTCGAACGGTCCTCGGCTTTCCTGTGCGCGCTCCTGGTTGCCTTCGTCCTGTGGAAGGCTGCGGCGTGGCAGAATTCGGTCCGCAGCGTGATGGGCATGGATCCGATCGAGACGATCTACCCTGTCGAGGTCGCGCTGATCGCGGCCGGCCTTTTCGCCGTCCTTCTGGCGCTGGCAAGGCTTTTCCGGCGGGCCACCGCGTTCATCGCCGGGCGAATGCGGCGCCGTTCCTTGCCGCCGCGCCTCGCCTGGCTGGTCGGGGCGAGCGCTGCCCTCTGTGTTTTCCTGGCGATCGCGGACGGGATCGTGTTCAGGGGCGTCCTGAAGCTGGCCGACAGCTCGCTGCGCGAGATCGACCAGTATGTCGATGTCGACCTCGCCCCACCCTCCGTGCCGAAGAAAACCGGGAGTTCGGCCTCCCTGGTGGCATGGGAAACGCTGGGGGCGCAGGGGCGTGCCTTCGTCGCGTCCGGTCCGACGGGTGAGGCGATCGGCCGCTTCTTTGGCACGAGCGCCCGCGAGCCGTTGCGGATTTACGTCGGCCTGAATTCGCGGCCAACGGTGGAAGAGCGCGCGCAGCTCGCACTGGACGAAATGCTGCGGGTGGACGCCTTCGGCCGGTCCGTTCTCGTCGTCGTCGTTCCCACCGGAACCGGCTGGGTTGACCCCGCGGCGCTCGATACGGTCGAGTATCTTCACCGCGGCGATATCGCCTCGGTCGCCTTGCAATACTCCTACCTCAATAGCTTTCTCTCCTTGATGGTCGAGCCAGGCTACGGTTCGGAAGCCGGACGCGCCCTGTTCAACGCCGTCTACCGGCACTGGACAGCGCTGCCCCATGACAGCCGGCCCCGCCTGTATCTCTACGGGCTCAGCCTCGGGGCGATGAACTCGATGCTGTCGGCCGACCTCTATGACGTGATCGCCGATCCTTTCAACGGGGCGCTCTGGAGCGGCCCTCCCTTCGGCAGCGCCACCTGGCGGGAGATGACGCAAACAAGGGTTCCCGGGACGCCGGCCTGGCGGCCCCGCTTCCGCGACGGTTCCGTGGTCCGTTTCGGCAACCAGACTGGCGGCTTCGACGAAGGGGCGCCGTTTGGTCCGGTGCGGATCGCCTTTCTTCAGTATGCCAGCGATCCCGTCACCTTCTTTGAACTGTCGAGCCTTTACCGCGAGCCGGACTGGATGAAAGACCCGCGCGGGCCCGACGTCGCACCGGAGTTTCGCTGGCTCCCGGTCGTCACCATGCTGCAGCTCGCCTTCGACATGGCGATCGCCACGACCAGTCCGATCGCCTTCGGCCATCTCTATGCGCCGCAGCACTACATCGACGCCTGGCGCGCGGTGACGGATCCTCCCGCTTTGGATGCCGCCACGCTCCAGCGGCTGAAAGACCTCTTCGCCGCCCGTGCTCCGGACCAAGCCAGCCCGCCTTCGTAGCGGACTGGCCGAAAAGGAGAGTTTCATCGGAACATCTGAGGAAAGGCTCGATCGAGGAGGAACTAATCATACGGCTGGCGTCCTGCCATGATGACCCGAATCGTCCTTAGCCGGGCGGCCTTTGGCTTGGTGAGTACGCCCTCCAACTCAGCCTTACGAACTATTTGAACCCGATAGTCATTCTTTAGCGAACCTACTGTAGCCTGTGGAGAACAGGGAGAGTGGATTTTGGCATTGCAAGACAGGACGTTCGAGACGGTCACGCTGACGGATCTCGAAACCATGGGAAAAGCTGAGTGCGACGCACTCAGCTTCGGGGTTGTGGGAATTTCCCCCAATACGGCCGTCGAGGTTTACAATGCTGCGGAGGCTCGTATGGCCGGGCTCGATGCGGAAACCGTTTTGGGTGTTCCGTTCTTCGAGGCAGTTGGGCAGTGCATGAACAACTTCATGGTTGCTCAGCGGTTTGAAGATGAACCCGAACTCGATGCGATCGTGCCCTATGTGCTGACGCTGCGCATGCGTCCAACGCGCGTGAGGCTTCGGCTTCTTGCCTCGGCCAGCCATCCGCTTCGATACATCCTGATCGAGCGCTGAGACTGAGGATCGAGAGCTTGGCTTCCGACGAAGAGAGACTGCTCGAGTTCCTGTACGCCTGTCCCATCGGACTCATCGAGTGCGATGGCAAGGGCGAGATCGCCATGATCAACCCGCATGCCATGCAGCTTCTGCTGCCGGTGGCCGCTCAACGCGATGTCGGCAACCTTTTCGCAGCCTTCGAGCAACACGCTCCCGAACTGCGTAACCTCGTCACCAGCTTTCCAAAACAGGCCGGGCGGGTTTGCGAGAATCACCGCATCGTCGTCGATCTCGGCAAAGGCCGCATTGGCGGCCAGCCGGTCGTGCTCGATTGCGCGATCATCAAGCTCGGACCAAACCGGCATATGGTCACCTTGAGCGATATCAGCCGGCAAGTCGCACAAGAAGAGCGGTTAAGTCAGGCCAATGCGTGGTTTTCGACGCTCCTCGATAAGATCAATAACTACTCCGTGGTGACCATCACACCAGAGGGAATGATCGTCACGTTCGACGACGCCTTCATCACGCAACTCGGTCAGAACCGGGATGAGCTCGTTGGGCGATCGCTCGCGGCTGCGCTCGGCTATAATACCGCAGACGAAATTTTGCCTTTGAGAGACCAGATGGAGCTTGCGGCCAGAGACGGCTGGCATCTCCAGGAAAGCTGGCAGATGCGTTTGGACGGAGAGCGCTTCTGGTGCCAGCGCCTTGTCGTCGCTCGGCGCGGAGGAAAGGCAGAGGCCCCGGTGAGCTTCCGGGTTATCCTGCGCGACGTTCCCTATCGCGACTCGGCATCCGACGATCTGCGACGCCTTCTCACGCGCGACCACCTCACCGGCGCCGCCAACCGGATGCATTTCAGTCAAACGCTGGAGCGCGAACGCAAACGGTGGGAACAGCTCCGGCATCCGCTGGGCCTTGTCGTGCTCGATCTTGACCACTTCAAAGCCGTCAACGATACCCATGGCCATCCCGTTGGCGATATTCTCCTGCAGCGTGTTGCTGAGCTTTGCAAAGCCTTGTTGCCGCAGCGTTCCTTGTTCGCGCGTCTCGGCGGCGAAGAGTTTGCGGTGCTTCTACCGCAGTGCCGACTGACCGATGCCTTCAGATATGCCGAACTGCTGCGGGAAGCGATCGAGGCGCTCGAAGTCGTTGTCGAAGGCGGAGCGCTGAAGGTGACGGCCAGTTTTGGCTGTGCCGCGCTGGATGAAGCAGCGGGTTCGACCGACGAGCTCATCGCCCTCGCTGATCGACGTTTGTACGCAGCCAAGGAGGCTGGCCGCAATCGGGTTCAACCCTTGGATATCGACGCTGTCAGTACTGCCGCGTGACCGCACGAATCTTACAGCGTTCCGCGCTGCGTCGCCTTCTCGGTGCCGTTGTCCGGACGGAAGTGCAACGATTGCGGGGCAGTTCGTCGCATCATCTCCTTGCGGGGGACTGGTCCGACGAGACCGCCATCGGAGACGACGGTTTGGGTCTCGACTCTCTAGAGCAGCTTGGAGCGCTTGGCGCACTGGCCGAGACGTTCCTGCTCGGCGACGATCTCCTTCCGGAAACGCCCCCAGCCACGGCCGGTGACTGGCTCGACTGGGTCGAGCGCGGTCATCAGGCGGGTAAAAACTCGTTCGGTGTCAAAACCTCCGGGTCGACCGGCATACCCAAGACCTGCCTGCACGATGTCGCCGACATCATTGACGAAGCGGAATATCTCGCAACCGAGTTTCCGCACTGTCGCCGGGTCGTTTCACTGGTGCCCGCGAACCATCTCTATGGAATCATCTGGGCGGTTCTGCTGCCAGCGTCCCTCGGTGTTCCGGTGGTAGAGCGGGCGCTAGGCAGTTCGCTCGGTCTTATGCCGGGCGATCTGGTCGTCGCAGTGCCGGAGCAATGGGGGGCCTTCGTGCGATTGAAACCGGCCGTGCCTGCCGCGTGCGTCGCGGTAAGTTCTGCTGGTGTCCTCACGGACAGCATGGCGGCCAGCCTGCGCGAGGCCGGCTTCAGCCGGGTCGTCGATGTCTATGGATCCTCCGAGACGGGCGCGATTGCCATGCGCGACGCGCCAGCGGCCGGATACGCGCTTTTGCCGCGCTGGGAACTCCGCTCTGGCGATGGTGCATTCCAAATTGTCGACCGCAAGGGCTTTGCCGCCGCGCTGCCTGATCATATCGATCAGTTGGGACCTCGCCGCATCCGGCCGGCCGGACGCCGTGACCACGCCGTGAAGATCGGCGGGCTGAATGTCTGGCCAGACCGTGTGGCTGCTGTTCTCCGCGAAACCGATGGGGTTGCCGATGTCGCCGTCAGGCTCGGCGAGAGTGGTCGCCTGAAAGCATTTGTCGTTGCGGACGCCCATGTCACTTGTGCTGAGCTCGAGGAGGTTCTGGAACGGGTCGCGGCGACAAAGCTTACCGCTGTCGAACGCCCGAAAACATATCGTTTCGGCGCCGAGCTGCCCCGCAACGGTATGGGTAAGCCTGCAGACTGGACCTGATACAGTCGTTCAACCTGCGCGAACATTGATGCGCTTTGAGGTGCGGCAAAAGATGCCGTCACGACAATCGGGTTTCGGCCGCCGCGTAGATAGCCTTGCTGGCAGCGAAGCCGGCCTTAGTAAACATGCCCGGACTGACCTCGCCGTTCGAGATCACTTGTGTGATGCCAAGTCGCCAACGAGCGGATCCTTCGAGCTTGGAATCCTCCGGACGGCAGTGGTCATCACCCTTGGGCTAACGGTCTGGGCCCAAGACGTGAGAACAGCACTGAGTAGAAACTCAGCTGCCAAAAATAATAGCGATTTGAAACACTAGATATGGTCTGGCTGGGGAACCTGGATTCGAACCAAGACTAGCGGAGTCAGAGTCCGCTGTTCAGGCACAAAGTGGTGTCACAAAAGCCTTGTATTGCGGGCTTTGACGATTGCAGCTCCAGCGGGATATCGCGAAAAGGCATCTTCCATATCCACCGCATATCCACCGACCGAGTTCTGTCAATTGTCCACACGATATAGAGCATCGGATGTTCGGGTCCCGGAGTGAATGCCCCGGTCTCGCGTCAGCACTGTTCCGCGACCCGAACTCCAGCCTCCTGAGTAGACGATGCGCCTGCAAGATTCGATGGCTCGTCCGCCGGTGGTTTTGCCCGCGTACGCCGACGCCGCATGCTGGTTCTCCAACACCAGGAGGACACTATGGACGACCCGAACTCCGACAACCTCTACGCTCTGCTCGAAACTGAATTCGGCGGCACCGTCCACGGCTGGCCCGCCCGGGCGACGGTCCCGAAGCCGAGGACCGCATCAACTGCGCACTCGACCTCGCGGATCTCCCAATGATCGACGACGGCTTCCGCCGACGCTTCCGCGAAGAGCTGCGCTACGGTCAGATCTACGAGGACGCCGGGGGCTTTCTCTGGCGGTGCTGGTGCCGGGCCATGCAGCAGCCGAACGTTTTGCTCGATCGCTACGGGCGCGGGTATGCGCGCCCGTCCGTGGCGGCATGATCTCCGCCGGCGGGTTCTCTAATTTGACGCCAGCCCGCCGACGCCCAACCCTCTCTGTAGTGGCCGCTGGGGAGCGGCCCGCCAGAGGGCGAGAAGATCATAACGTACCGTTCCGCCGCCGAGACCATCGCCGCGCTCGACTACGACGGCAAGGTGCCGTTCCAGGCCGCCATCCTTCGCATCCGGGGAGCCGAGCGCGGTGCCGCCGCCGCCCGTGCCTACCTCGACGCCGAGGTGTCGGCGGGCGACCGGGCGGAGGTCCTGAGGCTGTCGACTGTAGCTGCCTGATCACCGCCACATCGTCGACGACCATAAGCCCCGGCCACCGCGCCGGGACTTTCGTTTGGAGCGGCGAGCGTCTGACGACCGCTCTAGGCGACGCACCTCTCAGGTGCTGCGGTTGCGCTCGCCCGCTGCCACGATAAGGTCCATCAGTCGTTCAAGCTCGCTTGCTGACCCGAGATATCGGTCGGTGTTCATGTACCCGAGCGGGGGAGCGTCGACGCCTGGCACGTCGCCTTCGTCGATACCGATCCATTCGCGGTCGAAGCTGACGTTAAGACCGTGTACCCCGGCGCCCGTCGCGAAGACCGAGGCGCATTTGCCCTTGCCTCCAGGGCGGACAATCCCGAAGCACGTCACACCCCGGTCCAACCTAAGTTTGCGCGAGAGCGCAGCGTTAACGGCAGCGTCGAAAAGTTCGCCGTGGTCTCCCGCCGCCGCCTTCGCGCGGAGCTCATTCATCGAGCTTTTCGGACTGCGTGACGATGAACCGACGAGGGTCGGTATCTGCGGCCTCGGCAGTACGCCTCCTTCTCGATCAGGCGCACGCCCGGCTCCGAGGACTTCGATGCGGCTTCCTGTCCAGCGCCAGATCTCCCAGTCGAAATGCCATTCCGAACCCCGCGCCGACAGCATCGCGCTGAGTTCGCGGAGGGCCGCTTCGGGAACGGACTCCGCAAGAACGACGATCATCGGGGGAAGGGATGCGTTCCAATGCGTCGTGAAGGCCGACAGCCAATGCGGAATCGGATCGACGAGTTGGGACAGCGTTCGGGCGATTTTCGCTTCGATCGAGTTGGTGCCATCAGGACGGAACCAGGCTATCTTCGGACTAATGCTGACCTTTACCTCGATGGCTGCGGCCCGGCCGTCGAGAACGCCTACGCTGTCCACGTCCGTGTTGGTCGACGCCGAGTCGCTGAACGTTTCGAGGTAACGACCCTGATCGACCAGCCACGCGATCGCTGGATCCTGCACCCGCGTTTGCTCCGGGTATCGCATCTTCGTCGCATCCATCTAAAACAGCCCATCTCTCGTTCGTCATTTCGCCAGAGGCTTTCCGGTTTCGAACACGAGCGCAAGGTTGGCGACCAGTTCGTTGGCGGGTTCTCTCGAATTTGACGCCAGCCCGCCGGCACCGACTTCGTTTGTCTCTCCGGCCGACTTGACGCCGCCACGTCCGACGCCGCATGAAGCCTCCATGATCTCGAACATGCTCTCGCTCATACGCCGCGTAGCCTGAACGGTCCCTCCGGGGGCCGCGACGACGCGCACCCCGACACGAGAGAGCGACCGCCATGCCCGAGACCTACTTCACCGCCGACACCCATTTCGGCCACGCGAACATCATTGACCACTGCAAGCGGCCGTTCTCTAACGTCGACGAAATGACCGAGGTCCTCGTCGACCGCTGGAACGAGGTCGTCGGCCCCCAGGACGACGTCTGGCATCTCGGCGACTTCGCGTACCGGATGCGGCTGGAGGCGATCGTGCGCGTCTTCCGTCGGCTCAATGGGCGCAAGCATCTCGTCATCGGCAACCACGACGATAAGCACGCCCTTCGGTTGGAGTGGTCGTCGGAGCCGAAGGACCGCCGGGTGGTTCGGGTGCCGGGCGAGGCGTTGCCCGTCATCCTCGACCACTACGCGATGCGCACGTGGCCAAAGTCCCATTACGGCGCCGTGCACCTGTACGGGCACTCCCACGGCGCGCTGCCGGGCGTCGGGCGCAGCATCGACGTCGGCGTAGACGTGTGGGACTTCCGGCCCGTGACGCTCGCCGAGCTCCGGCCCGTCCTCGAGCGGCAGCACGAGGAGTTCGAACGGCAGCGCGAGGCTCACGGCCTGTTCCGCGAGCGGGCGGCGAGGGGAGACCCGGAAGCGGCGTTGGATATCCTGCGGCGCGTGCCCGACGTCGCACCGGAGCCGGGCGATGAGATGGTGTCAGCCCGCGTCTTGGAAGATCTCGCAGTTCTCGGCGGCGCTCCGCATGTGGCGGGCACCAGCGTGCCGGCGTCAGCGGTGCTCGAGGCGCTGCGCGACGGGTCGCTCGACTTCGAGATCACCGCGGCGTTCCCGACGCTTCCGGAAGATGCTGTGCACGCCGTTCGGGAATGGGCGGCGGGGCGGAAGACATCGGACGGAGAGTAGGAGTCTCCGGTCAAGCGAGACTCCTTCAAATGTGATCTCATGGTCGCGGGCGCACCGGATACGCGACCTTGGGATCGCACCGTCTGTCGGCTGCCTGGCCTCCGGGTGATCGATGATGCTGGTTTCGATTTCCAAAAATTTCAAACGGAGGCCCGGTGCGGCCGCAAATAACCCCCCATCCGACACCTCCCTCCAGGGACCCCGGCGATCCCCGGGTGGCCCGCCGGCGCGGTCGCCCGCTCGCCCTGACGACGCCTTCGCCCGCAGCGACGTCGGCTGCGCGGTGGCAACTTCAACACTCAATGGCAGCCTCGATCATGTGGATCGTCGCGCTGTTGCCCCGGTCGACCAGAGGGAGTCTCGTCGACGAAGAGACTTGTCCGGTCGCGTCGGCGGAACAGGTGCCAGAATGAAAGCGACCGCGCTGCCGGGGAGGGCAACGCGGTCCGCTTTATGTCACCGGGAAGGCGACGGGGTGGCCGTCAGGGCACGCGGTTCTGATTGGCCGCAGCCAATGCCCTCGTATGCGCCGCATGCAAGCGGTCCCCAACGAACGCCATGCAGGGCGTCGCCATCGAGTTGCCAAGCGCCCGGTATCGGGGGCCGTCCGCTGCCGGCTTCCCCCGGATGACGATGGCCGTGTGACCGTCCTCGAAGCCCATCAGGCGCTCGCATTCCGTCGGTGTCAGACGACGCACGATCCAGCGGATCGTCTCCACCGCCCGCTGGAGACCGGTGACGATGGTCGGGACCTGATTGGTGCCCGAGGCACCAGCGCGCAGCGGGGGCGTGGCCTCTTCAGTGTAGCCGATGCCGCGCGCCTTCTCGCTGTTGCCGGCCGAGAAGCCCGCTGACTGGACAACCAGATAATCCAACTCGTTTGCCTGCCCCGCAGCCCGCGCGGTGCCGGCGCCGCTTGCGCAAAGCGTCCCGACGGGACGCTCTGCGCAATGGGTGGTCACGACCAGTGCCTCGCTGCCGCCACCGCAGTCGCCCCCGGATGCCCGGAGGGACGGGAGGCTGTCGTTGCTGGCGACGTACTCGGCGTGGCCCGTGAGGGCCACCGGATATGCCACCGCATCCATCCGACCTCCGGCAGTCATGCGCGACTGAAGCGTCGGCGCGACGTCCTCTGACACCGTGCTGTAGTCCGCGATACCGTAGGTGACGTTGGTCTGCTGCTTGAACCCTGGTTGGGCCGCCAGAGCGCCGGCGACTTCGCCGTCGCCGCCGATGAGGCGGAGCTCGTCGCGGCTGTTCTGCGCGAAGGCGACCGGGTCGTTTGCCGACATCAGCCGACGATCGCCCGCAGCGCGTTCGCCAGTATCGTTGGCACAGACTTCCCGCGCCCTGCGGCTCGGCGGAGAATCCCGCCGCACGCCTTCGGACTCAGCAAGTACCGCGAAAGGATCGATAACGGGAGCACCTCCAAGCACTCCGACAGCAAAGCAACGCGCGCGGCGTTGGGCCAGACCGAAATATTGGGCATCCAGCACGCGCCACGCGACTGAAGCTTCGGGTCCATACACCACACCGCAACCGCTCCAGCTTCGCCCTGCTGGCTCGAGCGGATCGCTGGTGCCCCCGGACAGACCGCCCAGGAAACTTCCGAACGCAACTGCGTCGCTGAGGACTCCGGGGACGTTTTCCCAGACGACATACCGAAGGTCATTCCACTTCTCCATTCGCTTCGCGAGCTTGATGAATTCGAGCATGAGACCGCCACGGCGGTCGGACAGGCCGGCGCGAAGGCCGGCGATCGAAAATGCCTGGCACGGCGTTCCGCCCTCCAGGACATCGACTGGGCCGAGGCGGCGCAGGTCGGCATCGCTGATCTGGCTGAAATCGCCGTAGTTGATTGCAGTGGCGATCTCGGGCAGGTGCTTCACCGCCTTGATTGCCGCTCGACGGGCCTTTGCCTCCTTCGCGGAGATCTCCAGCTCGTCCGGGTCAGGCATGTACCGGGGGCGGCCGCAGCCCTTGCGCTGCGCCAAGTACTCCGCCGAGAACGGATCGATATCGGCAAATCCGACGAACTCGAACGCCGGATTCTTCCATGCGAAGGACGCGGCGGAGATTCCGCTGCACACCGACAGTGTCTTCAGTCTCACGCTCATTTCTGTCTGTCTCCAGCACCCGTTTCGTGCGGCGCAAAACCACACTTCCATCTCGGCCGGCGGGACGCAAGCTATTGTAATATTTGGCATTATTTCCCGCTATATTGCTTCGCGGTAGAACATATTCCGCGGTTACAAAATCGTCGGAGCCGAGCAAATATCGTGGGTGAAACTGTATTTCTGGGTCCAGCAAACACCCTCAAGGGCGACGCTTGGGCGCGAAATATAAAACCCTACCAGCCGGAGTATTCGCGTTAACCATAATTTAACGCGAGCCCGTGATGGGTGCTTATTCCGCATTTCGCCGGCCGACTTGTCGCAATCCGCCGGCTGAGTTCTCCTCCGCGCAGGAGGAACCGCCAATGATCGACGACACCGTGTACGACGAAATCGAAGCCGAGCTCGACCGCCTCGAGCGCATCGTCCTCGGCGAGCTGCCGGATGACGACTGGCGCGACGTCGATCTCGAAGCGGATCTCTAAACTTCGACCGATCCCGTGAGCTCTCCGCCGGCCACGCCCGCGGGCAGTCGTTGACGTCGACTCCCGGCGGCGCCAAGTTGCCGTCCGCACCGAGGAGGCGACCATGGCATTCACCAACCCCAATCAAGTCAACGGCAGCCTCCTCGTGACTGGAGCGATCACGGGCGTCGTGCTCCACAACATGACTATGGGCCTCATCGACAGCCTGCGTGCTGCCCGCGCCGAGCGTGCCGATGCACATGCGATGGCAGATTGGGACCACGCCCTTGGCGAGGCCCGCCATTCCGCAAACCAGATGACGACCCTCGCGAAGGCGGCTGTCGGTGCCGCGCTTGATGCGCAGGACGAGGCCGAGGCCCTGCGCGCCGAGGTCGCCCAGCTCCGCCGCGCCGTCCAGCAGCGCGACAGCGTGATCCGGGCGCTGTCCTGATGTCGGCGGTTCTCTTCCTCGATCACGGGCTGCACGGTCTTCACGAGTGGCCGGAAGCGCAGGACGCCGCGCTCGCGCTTCTGGAGGCCCGCAGGCGGGCAACGCAGGACGCGGAGATCGAGACGGGTGGGGTGATCGCACCTTTCAGATCCGAGGAGTCTCTTCCCCGTGGAGACTCCATGGCCGAAGGCTAGGCCCGACCTCATCTTGATGGCGACCTGTGGATGGCTGCCCTGATGGGCTGGCGGTCAACGCATTGGCATGCTGACTTCGTCGCCGAACCCCATGGCCAGACTAGATCCATCTATAGATCCGCACTGGGCTTACTCGAAAGACGGCATCCAGCTCGCCTTCGGCCGACATTGGTCGGGTGAGATCCGGCACGTCGCGACTGTAGAGGATGGGGCGGCGTGCGGCTGCGAGTGCCCGGCCTGCGGTCGAAAGCTGATCGCGAAGGAAGGGTCCCGGCGCCGCCACTTCGCGCACTCCAAGATCGACGCCGACGGGGACATCGACGTCCGGTGCGAGGGCGGGCAGATGACGGCTCTGCATTCGTTCGCGCAGCGCCTCATCGTCGACCATCTGACAGTGACGCTACCGCCTGTAGCGGCAGGCAGCGGGGATGAGCGGATTGAACAGCCGGGTGCGGACGATGATCTTCACGGCTGCGGCCATGGAGAAGGCGCTCGGATCCTTGAGGCCCGACGTGACGCTGAAGTCCGGTGAGAGCGCCCTGTACGTCGAGGTGTATGTCACGCATCCATGCCCACCGGATAAGGTCGCCACGATGCGTGCGGCGGGTCACGCCCTTATCGAGATCGACCTGTCGAAAACGGACCGTGACATCGACCTCCCCCGTCTGAAGGATTGGATCCTTCACCGGGCACCGCGTCGTTGGCTGTACAACCGTTACATCGATGAGTTGGAGCTTGAGGTCGTCAAACGCCGCGAAGAACAGGAGCGCATCGCCGCCGCCAAGGAAGAGCAGAGGCTCGCTTCGTATGCAGCCAAGATGGAGTCGGACTCCTTGAAGGCGGAGCACGCCGCGTTGGCCGACGACCCACGGAACGACCCCGAGGTGTGGCGCGCGGACGACGGTGGGTGGCTGCACCTCATCCGCGGTTTCAACGCTCTCGCCGCCGGCTTCTTCACCGTCCATCCGGAGCGATGGCGCGCGCAGGTGCTGACGTCGATCCTTCGTAACCACCAACGACTGTCGGCGGGTGAGATAACTGACGTCTTGCGGTTCGGGAAAATGGTGAACCGCAGCCTCGCCAACCGCTCGCTGGAGGAGCGTATCGCCGCCAAACACGCGGGCATCGCGGCACTCGACGCCGCGACGGTTGTCGAGCACTACCTCCAGTTCCTCAAGCAAGCCGGCGCAGCCGACGATGACGGTGGCGACTGGAGGCGTTCTCCGTCGATGCGCGAGCTCATGGACGCGCGGGAACAACGCGAGATCGAGGAGGCGTTTGAGGAAGAGCAGCGGCTCAACCGAGTGGAGCGCCTCGAGGTGCTGCTGAACGAGCTGAAGCGGCGGTTGCCCTCCGTGGTCGCCAACGACTTTAAGGTACGGGTGACCGTCTGGCGAACCTAGCCCTTGGACGGGACGTCGCCGCTGCGCATCGCGTCCGAGGGCGGGACGGCGTGGGACGAGTTGACGAAGGCGCTGTCGGCAGTTGCCGTCTGCATGCGAGACGGCGCCGACGGGGTCGCGCCGCCCACATTGGGTCTGCCCCACGTCGGCGAGGCCATGAATGACGCCGTTCTCCTGCGGCAGGAACAGATCGCCGCGAGGCAGGAGCGAGAACGGCTGCAAGCGGAAGAGGCAGCTCGTGAGAAGGAGCGTCGCGCAGAAGCTCGCGCGACGTCCATTTGCACCAACGCCATGAACCAACTCTTTGAAGGGGCGGACCTGTGGCTGGCGAAGGCGTTGGCGCGGTCGGGCCTTCCGCCTGAGGCTACGGCGCGACGTTCGGATGACGACCTCTTCCGTGCGCAGGATGCCTTGGACGCCGCGGTGCGCTGGCGTCGCGTGGAGGCGAAGGCGTTGGATGACCTGGAGGCATTCGCTGCCCGGCATGTCTCCGATTTCGACACGCGTGAACTCCTGCTGCGGACGGTGCACCCCAAACTGCCAGGCAGCATCAGCATGCGGTCCTACTGCCGGGATGACGCGACGCTCCAGCGGTGCAAGGACATCATAAAGCCGCCGAAAAAGGGCCGCTGAACCGAGTCTCGTCCAAACGGAGACTCCTGAACGAAATCGGGGACCCGGCATGCACCGGATCCCTGACGAGTCTCTCGCTGTCCAAGACTTCTAGGCCGCGCGGCGACGGCTCGGACGCATGCTGTCGACGCGGCACGCGAAACCAGGAGCGTAGTCCAGCCGAGCCGGGGCCTGCGGTTCGCGCTCGACGATCTCGACGTCCATCTCACGCTCCCGACGCCGGCATGGCGACACGCCGAGCGCGCCGCCGGCGACGCCACGTGCCAGCCGGCCGCACACCAGCCCGCCGGCGGATGCCATGCGCTGGAGGTCGTCCTCCGTGAGCCGGAGGAGCCACGCGAGCTGGTCCGGCGAGAGCGCCGCGACGGACACCCGGTCACGAACGCTCGGCGCCGCGCGGGCGTAGGTATGCACCGTCGCCGCGACCGGGTCTGTGCCGTCAGCACGCGGCTCAAGGTCCGATGGCAGCGCGCCCCGGACGGCGCGCGTGCGGTCGCGCTTGGCGACCATGTCAGCGATCTCGGCGGCCGGGTCGTTCCCCAAGGGCGGCTGGTAGGTCGGGTGCGGGATCGAGCCTGGGGATCCGCCGCCGAGGAGGCGGCCGGGGAGGCCGATGGTCCAGTCGATGGCCCACCAGCACCAGCGTGCTGCGCTGGCGGCGTCGGATGCTATGTTTCTCAGGGCGTTTGCGATGGCTGCGAGCATTTGAGTGGCTTCCCTCAAGGTGTGTCTCGAGAGAGTGGACGTCTAAAATGCAAACGACGACAAACACACTTGAAACACCAGGTTTCGAGGACATCGACGTCCGATATGGACTCCCCGAGACGACTCCTGGCATGACGCTCGTCCAAACAACGAGGCTCCCATGTCGCCCTTCGCCATCTTTTCCCTCCGCCCCGAGCACGCAGTCGAGGTCCGCCTGATAGGCGGCTCGAACTCGTCGAACTCGCGGGTCACGTGCGCCCTCTCGCACGCAAGGGATAGTGAAACGGCATGGCCTACAAAAACGACAACGACAACATCGACCTCGACGCCCTGAACAAGGCGCAATCGGGCTACGGACTGATCGAGGTCCGCAACGGACGCATCGTCGACCTCTTCATGGTCGCGGTCGTCGCGGCGGCGGTTCACGAGAAGTTCATGAATGACCCGGGTCTCTTCCTCGGTTTCCCCGAGATGGAGCAGGACAGCGAACACGGCTACGTTCGGCACCTCCAGCCCCGCGCTGCCGCAGAGTGGGCATGCACCAGGACGGCGTTCGCGGAGCACCTGCCCGGCATCATCGAGGCGTCGGGCGCCAGCAAGCGCTCCAAGTACGCGCTCCCGTTCGTAATCTCAGCACTGGCCCGTCATGAGCCGTTCGTGACGGCGGTCGCCTTCCGCTGCCAGGGCGTTGTCGCTCCGTTGGCGATCGCCGAGGAAAAGCTGCACGGTTACTTCGAGCAGCACGGCTTCCGCTTGGTCTTCGAGATTCTCCAGAAGTGCTCGACGCCCACTACATCCGGCCATCTCATGCCGTGGCAGTTGCGGAAGATGATCGTCGAGAAACACCGCTGGACCAATGTCGGCAAACTCCTGCCCACGGCGGGGCTGGATGTCCTTCAGATCGACGAGGTCTTGGAGAACTGGATGCTTGAGCACGACGACGGCATCCAGGAGCTTTTGGGATTCCCGATGTTCGAAGGCGAGGACTACTGATGGCCGTGGTCGTAAAGCTGAACCCGAAGCCGCGCATCGAGAGTGACGCGCGGCGCAGCGGAGAATACGGCAAAGCCTCAGTCTGCGTCTTCCCCGACCGGGAGCGTCAGATCGAGGATGCGCGGCTCGAACTGCTGCACGAATGGCTGGAGGAAGCCAGTGGCTGGCTCGTCATGCTTGTGGCCGAGCGGGCCAAGGGACCGTTCGAGGACGAGTACCACCTGTCCGAGTGGGTCCAGTTCAACTGGCACGGGTCCGATGTCTTCAGCACTGCGCCCCTCGAAGGCCTCCGGTGGCAGGCCGCGAATGACCTGATCTTCCATGCCATGGACGATGAAGAGTTCGACATCGGGCTTCTCAGGCCCGAGTGATCACGCACGGCATCAAGACAGTAACGACGGAGGCCCCGGCATCGCCCGCCGGGGCCTCCGTTCTCAAGCAAAATCACCTACGCAAACTGGAGTTGCCATGTCCGCCCACCTAATGCCGCCCCGCCCGGATCGCACCCGCGAGGAGTACGTCACGAGGGCGATCTATGGACTGTCGATCATCCTGATCAAGGAGTTCTACGCATCCCCAGATGCCTATGTGCGCGATGGCGGCAGCCCTTCAGGTCGGCTGGCAACCGATGCCAAGAACGGCACGCTCTGCGCCAGTGAAGTCGCGGAGTGGTTCTGCGAGCACCCGTTCAACAACGCCGAAATCCAAAAGTTCATGGAGGTCAACGATCTGGACGTCCATTTCGCCGGAGGAGGCGTCGTGCCGCTTGCGGCCTGTCTTGCCGATGACGAGAACTTCGTCGCGGCGGTGGGATCCGCATTCAAAGCCCAGCCATGACGACAAAGGTCCCGGCGGTGATGCCGGGGCCTTTGCAGTTTCAGGGCCGCCACCCGCAAATCTCGACGCCGTGCTTGTTGTGCTGGAGCATCTGCGCGACCGTGTCGCCGGACATCGTCGCGACGTCCGCCGCCGCCGGCCGGATTGGCCGCCAGCCGTCGCACGGGCTACCGCCTGACGTCGCGCACCCAGCCAGCAAGCTCGTCGCGCTGGCGAGCAGCGCCCATGCGATCAACTTCTTCATCGGTCCGGCTCCGGCTTCTGGCAGATTCGAGGTAGTCTCGCTCAGACCGAGCCTCCTCGGCGGCGCGTCCGGCGCCGTAGACGCGGGCGAGGATGCCATGGCGATGAGGGCACCCGTCATGGCGGTGTCTAGCCATAGGCCGGCGCAGGTTTCTGCAAACGAGGCGTAGGCAATGATTAAGCGCTAGCTCCACGCTGCGGCCGGCCACCACAACGCAGTCGAGGAGGTCGATCGGTAGCGTGGCGATCACAGCGAGGCCCTCCCATCCCGGCGAGCGCCCGACTGTGGCCATGAAGGCACCGCGCAGGATTCGCGCATCGAGCTTCGGCATGTCGACGACACCCTCCGCCGACGCGAGAAACGAGACCGATACGGCGCCTCTGTCCGAGAAGAGAACGCAGGCGCGCTCGTCGCCCTGTGCGGCCTCCAGGACGACGGACTCGACGCTCGCCTTCGTCTTCTTCCGGCTGTCGGTCTTGTCGTACACGGTGACGTCGTAGCCGAGGCTGGCGGACAGCGGCGCCTTCATGATCTCGCGCACGGCCGAGCTGACGGCATCGACGGATCCTACCTCGACGCCGACGAGGCCGAACGTGCAGGGCTCGCGACGCAGGACGTGGTGCAGCCCGGCATGGCGCAGGGCGCGGACGACGAGGCCGAGTGCAACAAAGACCGAAGGCTTGAGCTTGCTGGCGGACGGGCGCCGGATGAGGTTGATGCGGGCGGCCTGCTCGCGAAGAGAAAGCGGGGTCACTTGCGTTCCCTCCCTTCAATGCCGGAGCCGAGGGGCCCGAGCTTGTACCAGCGCGTGAGGGTGCGGGCGAAGCCGTGCTCGGGCGCGAACACCCAGAGGTCCGACGTGACGCCCATGCGCCCGCTGCGGACGCCAGGGTGGCCCTCGAAGTAGCCGCGCAGGCATGGCACCGGGCGGCTGTCGAGCACCCAGTCGTAGATGTATGCCGACCCGTCGATCTCGAACGGGTCGGGCATGCTGCCGGACTTCAGGGACTCGAGGTCGGCGACGAGCCGCCGCAGGCGGTCGAGGTGCTCGTCGAGCTGGAGGAGGTCGCCCGAGGGCGTGACGCGGATGGTCAAGGCAAGGTCTTCCGTTCGCAGCCGCTCCGGGAGCGCGCCGCCTGGTTCGTTGATTGCGGGTGAGGGGCGGGTCAGCCGCGGAAGCGGGTGACCCTGGTCTCGGGGCCGAGAGGACCGGAATCGAGGTCGATCTCGACGAAGCGGCGGAGCGCGAGGGCGGCGACCACGCCTATCGGATCGGCGGCACCGCGCACGGCCGACATGCACTCGACGAGGGTCAGGGACCCCTCCTGCTCGAGGGCAGCGAGCAGGCCGATCCGCTGGGACAACGAGACGCGCCACTTGGCGTAGCGCAGGAGCTCTCGGCAATTCTCGAGGCGATCGCCCGCAAGGTCGTCGACGGGGACGACACGGAGGGCCGCGTCCCGCTCCCGTGCAGCCTCGATGGCCCAGGACGGAGCGGAGAAGTTTTCCGGAAGGGTCGCGACGCAGACCAGCTCCGCTCCCGACGACCGTGTCACGGCGAGGTCTACGGTGTAGGTGCGCTCGCCGTCCTTGAGAGGCGGCGGAAGGCACGTCCATTGCGTCACGTCGCTGTCGAAGTCGAGAAGGCACGCAAGGTCACGGGCCGCTTGGTGGCGGAACCGCACCTCGCCGACGCACCGGACCGCATGGCGCGGCTCGAACGAGGTTCCGACGGCAACGTCGGTCCGGTGGACGCGACGGAGTTCGGACGTCGGGTTGCCGACGTCGACGGTGATCAGGCTGAGGGGCATGGCACGACTGTCCTGCGGCGGACGGGCTGGGCAACGTCCGCGTTCAAGCTCTTGGGCTTCGGATCAGAAGGTGCGTATGAAGGCCGCTGACGGACGCGTGACCGCGGCAAGCGCGTTGTGGCGCCCGTTCCGACGGTTGTTGGTTGCGATCTCGATCATGACGTGAACGAACCATGAACTTTTCTCGGCGTCAACAGAATTCATCCGCGGATGCCGCCCCAGTCGAACGATCTCGGTCCTGAGGTCACGGATCGAAAGGGCTTCGCCGGGTCGGTTGACGATGCTTTTCCACGCCACTTCGTTCGGCGGAACGATCAAGACCGCCCATCGGGTCCTCCAAACGTTACGGCGCCACCACTTCCCGCTCCCCGTCGCGGCTCGCCACATCAACGACGGACTTTGGTGCCATCTCCGGAGGTAGGTGCACCGCGTCGCGACGCCGGGTCGCTTGATGCACTCAAGGAGCTATCCGCATGCACGATTCAGGACACGATCATCGCCCCGTCGCAGTGCCCGTCGGCCAAGTCCTGCTCAGCCTCGGAGACGGCGACGGGGAGGATCCCAAGCACAACCTCTCGGCCGGGACCCGCGTCGGTGACACCCTCTTCGTCGCGGGCGACGAGATGGCTGTCCTCGAGACGTTGACGCTGGATGCATCGGGCGGATTCTCCACCCACGAACGGTATGAACTGGCCGACCTGCTCGACCTCCGGAAGCCCGGGGAGGAAGTCGACATCGAGGGGCTGTCGGCGGAAGCCGGGTGGCTATGGATCGTCGGCAGCCACGCCCGGGCACGCAGCAAGCCTGACAAGACCCCGGACGTGCCGATCGAACTCGCCAAGTTGGCCGACCTGAAGGACACGAGGCCACGCTGCCTGCTGGCCCGGATACCCATCGTCGAGCGAACCGAAGCAGCGGGGACATTCCATCCGGCGCGCTCGGACGGGGACCGTCATGCCGGGATGCTCCGACAGACAAAGCACGGCAACAAGCTGGCCGAGATGCTGCGCCTCGATCCCCTTCTCGAACCGTTCACACGCATCCCGGCGAAGGAGGGCGGGGTGGATATCGAGGGCATCGCGGTGTCGGGCAGCCGTCTCGCGCTCGGGATGCGCGGTCCGGTCATCCGCGACTACGCGGTTCTGCTCGAGGTCGTGGTCGAGGCGGGACCGGACGGTACGCTGAAGCTGCCGACGCCCCCGATGAGGCGGCTCCTCGAGCTGGAGGGCCTTGGCATCCGGGACCTCAAGCGGCGTGGTGACGACCTGCTGATCCTTGCTGGCCCGACGTCGAGCCTCTCGGGTCCATGCGCGCTGTATGTCTGGCGGAACTGGGTGAACGAGCCCGCGTCCAGAGCGGACACGGTCTCGGTCCATCGACCCGAACGGCTGATCGACCTGCCTTACGGGAGGGGAGTCGATCATCCGGAGGGTTTGGCTCTGTGGGGCTCCAATGGAGGAAAAGAGCGGATCCTCGTCCTGTGTGACAGCCCGGCGCCTGCCCGCTTCGCGGACGGGCCGGCGACGTTCCTCGCCGACGTGTTCGAGTTGCCGGACTGATCGCCAGCCCAGCATCAAGTAGCGGTAACTACCGAACTACTCGGCTGCATTCGACTCCAGTGCCTGCGTTGAAGCGGTCATTCGAACGCGCCTTGCCATTCGTAGAGCTCTGCCGTCGTGGCGTATTCCCGTAGATACGAGAGTTTGCCGTCGAGCAGCTTCGCGACGGTCCCGCCGTCAAAACACTTCTCCTCACCGCGCCAGGTGTAGTTGAAGGTCCATTCCGCGGTCTCACCCTCGGGCGAGGATCGTAGATCGTGGACTGTCCAGTCGATGACCCGACCGTCCTCGGCCAACCAGGTCGAGACCCACCGTTCTACCCAATCGTGCCCGCGGTAGATCGGTCCGAAACTTTCGATCACGACGCAATCGGGAGTGAGAGTTGCAAGGATCGCGGTCAGGTCGTGCGCTCGCCAGCCCGCGATATATTGCTCCAGTGGCGTCATTGGTGACCAGGCCTTTCTATGGATCAACCTCGATATTGCACCCAGCGCCTCGTGAACGAGACCAGGCTCTCGCTTCCCGCTTTGCAGATAGCGTCCGGCGGGACCAGTTGTCATCGACAGTGGACGACCATGCGCGAAGGATCTGTGAACCCCTTGGTCGCGTGATGGCAACTTGCCGATCTGGTGGCTGCGGCGTACGGACGGACAACCCTAGAGAACCGGATGTCCCATGCGCGCCTTCGAACTCCTCACGCGGATCGCCTTCGGCGTGGCCAGCATGGTCCTGATGCTTTTGGCGTGCGCGCTGATCTTCTACGCAGGCTCCGGTGTCTGGGAGAGTTTTCGCGTGCCGGAACGGAGTATAGGAACGACTGCGCTGGACGCGGTCGGCTATACGGTTATCGCGATTGCCGTCTTCGATGTCGGGAAGTACCTGCTCGAAGAGGAGGCTATCCGCAATCGGGAAATGCGCAATGCCGCTGAAGCCCGGCGCAGTCTCACGAAGTTTGTCTCCACCATCATCATCGCGGTCCTGCTAGAGGCACTCGTGACGGTCTTCGAAGTCGGGAAAGAGGATCCCCGGCTGATGGTCTACCCTACGATGCTTCTGTTTGCGGGTGTGTTTCTCATGGTCGGTCTTGGCGTCTTCCAGCGGCTTAGCGTTGCCGCCGAAACCAGGGTCCCCGACCCGAAGAAGGATAACTGACGCGCGCTTCCCTAGTCGTTCTTCGACTTCTTACGCTTCGACCGTGACGTCGAGCAGGTCTCAGCCACTTCGGCGAGAGCCTGCGCGCCGTCACGCTCTAATCGAGCGGCTCGGAGGCGCGCGGTCTTGGCGGCGGTTGCTTCTGCTTCAGCCGCGATGATCTGGACGCCCGTCCCTCTCGTGAGCCGCTCCTCGGCGGCACGCCGCGAGAGGCTCATAGGACACCGAGACAGTGACCGTCCCGCCGTCGCGTCTGCGCTTCCAGCTCGGCCATCTCCTCCCAGCACTTCTCGAGAAGCCTCAAGGTCGACGCGAGCATCGCCTCGCGCTCGGAGCCGGGAGGCAGGCCCTTCAGCAGAAGCTTCAGGTAATCGCCCCGTTCCGTAATGCCCACCATCCACTCGAAGACCTCGTCGGCGATGACGGGCTCGACCTGCTTGGACATCGGTAGAGCGTTTGCTGAGTGCGCGCGGTTCATCAGGCCGACCCGCGCCCGTGACGATCCGCTCCCGTCGGTTCGAACCGGATAAAGCTGAATGTGCCGTCGAAGTGCCTTCCTCGAGTTCCGCGGTCGTCATGACGAACATCGCGGTCTCCACCTGGATCTTCGCATCGCGATCGAGCGGCACGAGCGGGAGGCGAACCGTACCCTCGATCCCGCGACGAAGTAGCAGTGCGTACTTGAGAGCCGCTACGCCGTGCTCCTCAACGGCGAGGATCAGCGGCAGCAGCCGTTCGTGGATCACCTGGGCACGGTCGAAGTCGCCGTCCCGGCATGCTGCCTGCATCTGGAGAACCTCGACGGGCGCGAGGTTGGCGATTGCACTGAAGAAGCCGTCGGCGCCGAAGATGCAGGAGGCGACGCAGGTGGGTTCGCTGGCGACGAGGAACTGCGCGGGCTTGTGGATCCCGCTGAGGCATTCGACCGACAAGGGATTGGGCGAGTGGTCGACCAGTCCCGCGACGCCGTCGATCCGGGCAAGCTTCGACATCTCGCGCGATGTCAGGCCACAGCGGGTCCGCAGAGCGTCGAACTCGACATAGACGGGGAGGTCGACAGCCTGCGTGATCCTCTCGACGTGCCTTCGAACCCCGGCGATGTTCGGGCGGCTGTAGGATGGCGTGACCAAGATGACGGCATCCGCCCCGGCCGTCTCGGCGTCCATCGCGTAGGTCTCAGCCTTGGCGGTGTCGTTGCTGCTGATGTCGGCATAGACCCGCATCGGGCCTGCCGTCTCGGCTGCGAGGGTGATGAGCGTCTGCCGCTCCTTCCGGGATAGGGTCGGGCCCTCGCCGATCCAGCCGGCAACGGCAACGGCCGGGACGCCGCTGTCACGCTGGAACGCGATCTCGCTCCGCCAGGATCTTTCGTCGACGAGGACCGTCATTCCTCCCGATCCGTCGGGACGGGACGAGAAGGGCGTCACGAGCGAGGTGACGACGCCGGGGGTATTCATTGGAAGGGCCTTCAAAGGTGATTGGCTCGAGGCAGGGCGCCGGGCCGCGGCTTGCGGGCCCGGTCGCCGATCAGCCGAGGGTAAGGGCGTAGAGGCTGCCCATCGCCATCATGGTGGCGGACACGGTCAGGACGAGGATGGCGGCGACCGCCGCGTTGGGGTTCATGCCGCACGTCCTTGGAGGACGGGCCATGTCTCGCGGGAAGCCTCCTCCAGCTCCGCGCGGGCGAACTTCACTGCGGCGTCGCGGGTGAGGAAGACGCCACCCCAGTGGTCTCCGGTGCCGCTGACGACCCAGCGGCCGCAAGAGTTCTGTTTCAGCTCGAAGTCGGACACCGCGTTCGCCCCTTGATCGGCATGGAGCCGCGGGATCGAGGTGACGTTCAACGTACTCATGCGAGGAAGCCTTCGCTGTTTCGGATGAACCCTAGATCCTCCTTTCCGCGTAAGTTCTCGATATGGATTTCAGGCTGAATCCATAGTGATTGCGATGGGGCCGAGCGACGACCAAGCGGCATCAGCCTCTCGCGTAGGAGGGAAGGTTCACCAGTTCCTTTCTCGAGAGACGTACCTCGATATGGTCGACGGCACCGACCTGCCAGGCTCGCCCGCTCCCGGACATCAGGTCCTCCATGATGGTGGCCGTTCCTTCGTCGTCGGCGCGGGACGCGACTGGGGAGCTCGGCACGACGCTCGCCGAAACCTCGGTTGCCGAAACGAGGCGGAGCTTGTCGACGGGTACGGCCACGGTCCTGGTGTGAACTCCGAGGAAGGCTCCGACGTCCAGGGTGACGGCGGTGACCGTGCCACCTTGGTCCAGCAGGACGTCGTTCACGGTTCCAACCAGCTTGCGGTCGGGGCCGAACACTGCCGAGCCAAGGAGCCGCGAGACACGGATGGGGCTAACGGGGCCCGCGGTCGCGTCGGCGTTTTGGGAAATTGTCACCTGAGGTGCTGCCGACGCCCCGGACGGACAGGCGGCTCCGGTCAGGACCGGGACAAGGACGACGGCGGACAGGGCGATGACGGGGGCGCTGACGTTCGAGACGAACCAAAGCGCCTGTCGGACTTTCGAAGGGATCGTGAAGGGACGCATTCGGGCAAGCCATGGCTGTTTCGATCACGCGTAGATCGACCCTTCGGCATAAGTTTTCGATACGGATTTACGGTCGGTTCCATAGTGATTGCAGCCGGCGACGGGACCGTCGCTTCACCCCAGACTGCTTCCCGTGCGCAGGCCAAGGAGAGAGATCGCCGCTCCCGCGACGCACAGACGCTACCAACGACGTCTCAGCGATCCGAGGCTCTGAACGATCGACGTCAGAATGGGGGAACCTTCCGCCTCAGAAGCCATTTGACAGCATGTTGTCGATACGACGAGAGGCTGCCAATGAATGATGGTGAAGAGGCACACCTTGTCCGTACCCTGTCGATCGCCGTTTTTGAGACGAACGGCCGTCTCGTCGAGACGGGCAACGACCTCGTCGGCCCGATCGGTCTGAGCACCGCCTGGTGGCAGGTACTGGGGGCGCTGGGCTACGCGCCCGTCCCCCTTCCGGTCGCTCACATTGCTCGCAACATGGGCCTGACCCGCCAGGCCGTGCAGCGGGTGGTCGACCTGCTAGCAGAGCGCGGTCTCGTGGAATTCGTGCCCAATCCACACCACCAGCGGGCAAAGCTCGTCGTGCTCACCGACGCGGGGCGCCAGGGTCTATCCTCGGCCGAGGCTGCGGTCGCTCCCGTCGACCGGGCGATCTTGGAGCGGATCGGCGCCGAGCGGCTCGCCATTGCCATCTCGGTTCTTCGCGAGATGAGCGACATGCTCCCGTAGGCCGCCCCCAACCCCCGAGATTCATCCAAGCATCCTGCCAGACGCTTTCAGCGAAAGGATTCCCCATGCCCTCTATCCAGACCGACCGCTTCGACATCGACGTCATCATCATTGGCGGCGGCCCGATCGGCCTCACCACGGCCTGCGCGCTCGCCCACCATGGCGTGCCCTTCCGGATCTTCGAGAGCGGCACCGAGCCGAAGCCCCATTCGCGCGCCAACAACCTCTGGGCCCGGCCGCAAGAGCTGCTCGCCAGCATCGGCATCCGCGACGCCATCGCGAAGAAGGCTTACGCGATCACCAAGGTGAACACGCTCCTGAATGGACGCCCCGTCGATCCGATCGCCATCGCCGACGTCGCCAGCCCCTACGGTCCGGTGCTCTACAGCGGGCAGGACGTGATCGAGACGGCCTTGGGCGAAGAGATCGAGGCCAAGGGTGGCAGGCTGGAGCGCGGGCGCAAGGTTGTCGACATTCAGCAGGACGAGGGTGGCGTCACGGTCGAGGTGGTGGCCGTCGACGGGGACGGGAACGCCACGGGTGAGCCCGAAAGCCTGCGGTGCCGTTACCTCGTCGGGGCAGACGGAAGCGACGGCTTCGTGCGGCGCGAGCTCGGCCTCGACTTCAAGCCGGAGAAGCTGCCGAACTGCATGAACCGCCAGCTCGACGCGAAGCTGTCGTGGCGCCGCTCCACCGACCACGACCATCTCTGGTTCTTCTACTATCCCCGCGGCTTCTGCGGCGTCCTGCCCGTCTGGGGCGGCTACCATCGCCTGTTCTTCCTGTCGGACGACAAGGGGCTTCCCGACCGCGACCCGACGCTGGAGGAAATGCAGGCGATCGCCCGCGAGGTGACCGAGGACGAGACCCTGACGCTGACAGACCCGATCTGGCTGACGCACAGCCGCTTCCAGCACGGCGTATCGCCGCGCTACGCCAAGGGGCGCGTCTTCCTGGTGGGGGACGCCGGACACCTGACGCTGCCGGCGGGCGGTCAGGGCATGAACTCGGGGTTCCACGACGCGGTCGGGCTTGCCTGGCGGCTTGCCACGGTCCTCCGGGCTCGGGCCGAGCCCGTGCTTCTCGACTCTTACGACACGGAGCGTGGCGGCGAGCGCCGTCGCCTAGACAAGCAGCAGGTGGAGGGATTCCAGAACAGCGTCTACCGCGGGCGGCTCAAGGATGCTGCGGTGAACCTGGCCGCCGCCGTCCGGCCCGACATCGGCTCACTGCTTCAGGGCACGGACGACCTCCAGCAGCTCTCCGTTGCCTATCCCACGAGCCCGCTCAACGAGGACGCCTTCGGCTTGGCTCATGGCCTCCTGCATCGCGATGCGCCGAATCCCGGTGAACGCGCGCCCGACGCCCCGGTGATCGCGGCAGACGGCACTTCAACGACGCTGTTCCAACATATCTACAACCCGGACGGCCGCACCTTCGGATGGACGCTCCTCCTCTTCGACGGACGGCAGCGCGACGCGCTCCCCGATCTCCGGCAGGCTGCCACCGATGTCCAGCCCTGGGACTGGGTGCGCCCGCGGCTGGTCCTGGGCGCAGCGCTAGCCGAGGCAGGCGATGCGATCGCCCTGTCGGACCTCGACGGGGAGGCCCACGCCGCCTACGGGATCGGGTCGTTGCCCGCGCTGGTCCTTACGCGACCCGACGGGCATGTCGCCTTCCGCGGCCCCGCCTACCAAGCAGTCCTCTTGAGGGCTTATTGCGAGAAGGTGTTCGGGCAGGCCCCGGCACAGGCCGGCCCAGCACTCTAACGGGCCGGCGGGTGTCCGCCCCGAACTTGCTAGAAGTTGCCTTTATAGCCGCGGGAGCGATCCTCGTTGCATATCGAGGGTGAACGCAAGAATGCCCTGGCGGAAAAAAGATTATGCCTGAGCCGGCCCACAAACGTCTCGTCAGCCGTTCGTGCATGGCCCCTGAAACTGAAAGGAGAGTTCCTTGCGCAACGTTGACCTTTCGTCCTGGCAGGGCCTGTTCGTCTCTCTCCTCGGTCTGGCGCTCGTCACGCTCGTCGGTGTCGGCATCCGACTGCTGGTCATGCTGACGGTTCAGCAGAAGCGAGAGCGGCTGAACCGCCAGATCAACGAGCGGCTGCGCACTCTGATCGCGGCCTACAAGGTGCTTGGAGGGTCCTTCACGGGTACACTCACGGTCGATCCCCGGCATCTCGGTGACCTGTTGCGCCAGAATGCGTCAGCAGGAGAATCCGTCGGTGTCGGAGCGGCCGATGCAGGCGGCGTGGACCCGACGGGATGGGACCGCGGACGCCGGATCCGGGACGCGGTGGAGGCGTCGCTCGCCGACATCATTCTGCTCGGGACGGAGGAGCATGTCAGACTCGCCGAAAAGGCGGCTCGCGAGCTCGTCGCAGGACAGACAGTCCATACGCACGAGCTCGTGGCGTCGCTCCGTCACTTCATCCGCGAAGCGCTCGACCTCGATCCGGTCCCGGTCGGTCTGGTCCTGCCGCGTCAAGGTCCGGCTCGCCCGTCGGGTTCGGGCGGACGAGGCAGAGGCGAGCGGGAGAAGGGTGATGGCCCGCGCGGCGGTAGCGGAGGTGGCAGCGCAGGTGGTGGCATGGGCGGGGGCAGCGGTTCCGCCGTCGGATCGACCGCTACCGTCGAGGACGACCCTGCCTCCGCTGGTGTCAGCGCCCGATGAAGGCCTTGAACTTACAAGACGGAGCGAACCGCAGGGTTCGGTCGGCGTGAGACGCGCCGGCGATAGGGAGCGGCTGAGAGGCTGCTCTCGACCCATTGCGGCCGTTCCTGCTCGTTCTCAGCACACTGGGAAGCAGACGTTCAGAGCCAACCGCCCGGTTGGGCTTTACCTGCCCGTCGCCACGATGACGACCACCAAAGTCAGCAGCCACATCAGAACGCCGATCCAGCCCGCCATTGGTGGTGTGAACACGAGACGGCGTTCTTCATCCTGGTAGCAGTCAAGCCATCTGCCCGGCCTCTTCGACGTCCAGTTGGTAGCCCTGATCCGGCCCATACTCAGAATGGGAAGGAGCACCCACGCGGTATGATAGCCGGCGATGTCAACGAGGACGTCTACAACGAACACCCTGCTCAGCCTCCCCACCGAAACCACGCAACGCGATACCATACTGTCTACGATGGAGGTGGATCAAAACTGTCAGCTATCGCGAGTGTTGCAACTGGAAGCTGCTAGGCAGCTTTCCACCCTGGCCAGCCATTCGTGGGCTGATACGCAGTAGGTCGGGGTGATCGGTGGAATTTGCTGATCACAGTCGGCTGGCGCGCCAATGCCGAGTCTGACGTCCACATAGGATGCTGACCGTATCACCCCTCTGGTCGCTTCTCGGCGTACGGGAATCGGCTGATTCTTATGGAATCCTTATGCCGGAGGCATGAATTCCGTATCGAGAGCTTACGCGGAAGTGCGTATCTAGGTTGGGACCAACACAGGGACCTGACAAATGGACATCGTTTACCTCGCCGTCGGCATCGGATTCTTTGCCGTAATGGCGGGCTATGCCCGCTGGGCCGCGAAGGCCTGAGCCATGCTGGACCTCATCCTCGGCTCCGCCGTCGCCCTAGGGCTCCTCGCGTATCTCGTGTTCGCCCTCGTGCGTCCCGAGAAGTTCTAACCCCACGCCGACCAGTCGCTTTCCAGCATCCCCGGGACCGCATCGGCTCCGGCGATGCTCGTGCGCGGCTTCGGTGATCTCCCATTTGAAAGACCCAAAGCGATGACAGCGATCGGCTGGCTTCAGATTGTTCTATTGTTCGGTGCGGTGCTTGTCTGCGCCGTGCCGCTCGGCGCGTTCATGGCGCGCGTCTTTGCGGGCGAGCGTAACTTCCTCTCGCCCGTGCTCGGCCCCGTAGAGCGTGGCTTCTTCAAAATCTCTGGCATCGACCCGGCCAAGGAGCAGGGCTGGCTCGCCTTTACCGTTGGCATGCTGGTGTTCAACGGGCTCGGCTTCGTCCTCCTCTACGCGATGCTGCGCCTTCAGGGCGTGCTGCCGTTCAATCCGCAGGGCTTC